>JBKPDA010000312.1:0-11856 GCA_046727635.1 Actinomycetota bacterium
GGCTCCGAAGGCTCGGGCTCGGGCAAAGCGTCCGGCTCGGGCAAAGCGTCCGGCTCAGGCGGCGCCTCCACCTCGGGCGGCGCCTCCACGGCGGTGCCCACGCGCGCTCCGTCGCCCGGCCCGTTACCGCGTGATCCGGCCCGGCGAGCGGCGCGTGACCGCCGCGCGGGCCGCTCCCGCGGCGCCGCCGGCCTGACAGGCTCCTCCTCCACCGGCTCGCCGAACGTGCCCGGCGCGTAGGCCGGCACGTGGCCGTCGAAGTCCTCGAGCGCCAGCTGGCGGCGCCGGACGTACACGGGCTCGCGCTCCTTCCAGTGCATCAGCACCGGCGACGCGATGAAGATCGACGAGTAGGCGCCGGACGCCACGCCCACGAGCAGGGCGAAGCCGAAATCCTGCAGCGTCTGGCCGCCGAAGAGCATCAGCGCGAGGATCGGCAGCAGCGTGGAGAGGCTCGTGGCCAGGGACCGCGTCAAAACCTCCGCCATCGAGCGGTTCACGATCTGGCTGAACGTGGCCCGCGGCATGCGCGGCACGTTCTCGCGTATTCGGTCGAACACGATGATCGTGTCGTAGAGCGAAAAGCCCAGGATCGTGAGCAGCGCGGCGACCGTGGAGGTGGTGACCTCACGCTGCGAGAGGGCGTATACGCCGGAGGTGATGAGCAGGTCGTGGGCCAGCGCGATGAGCACCGGCACCGCGAACTTGAACTCGAATCTGAGCCCGATGTACAGGGAGATCAGGATGAGCGAGGCAATGATCGCGATCGCTGCCGTTCGCGCGATCTGCGCTCCGAACGTGGGCCCGACCGAGTTGGCCGTGAAGTCGGCGCGCGCGACTCCGAACTTCTGGTCGAGCGCGTTCTCGACCCTGTTCACCTTGTCGGGTGGCAGCTTCTTGACCGTGATCTGGAAGACGTTCGGCCCGAGCTTGTCGTTCTTAACCGACTGGATCTTCGCGTCCCCGTAGCCAAGCGGGCTGAGCACGTTGCGCACCTGCTGCACGGTGGCCGCCTTCTGCACCGGGGTGGTGATGCGCGTGCCGGACACGAAGTCGATGCCGAAGTTCAACCCCAGCCCCGCGATGGCAAGCGCGCCGGCGACGAGGATCGTGCCGGACATCGCGAAGAACCACTTCGAGTTGCCCATGAAGTCGAAGTGCCAGCGGATGCGCTCCTTGCCCGCCGCGAGCATGTGGCGCGAGCGCATGATGCGCGTGCGCGCGAGCGAGCCCAGGATGGCCGAGGTGGCGAGCACCGCCGTGAACAGCGACACGAGCGTGCCGACGAGCAGCGTGAACGCGAATCCCTTCACGCCCGCCGTCGCGAGCATGAACAGAATGAACGCGACGCCGATCGTGACGACGTTCGCGTCGATGATCGTCCTCAAGGCCTTGCTGTAGCCGGCCGAGATCGCGCGCGGGATGGAGGCGCCGCCGCGCGCCTCCTCCTTTATTCGCTCGAAGATGACGATGTTCGCGTCGGCCGCGACACCCAGTGTGAGGATCAATCCCGCTATGCCCGGCAGCGTGAGGGTGATCGGGATGAGCTTTACGACCGCGAACAGGATGATCGCGTAGATCACGAGCCCAAGCGCGGCCACCAGCCCGAGCACGCGGTAGAAGGCGAGCAGGAAGATCAGCGTCAGCGCCAGACCCACCGCGCCCGCGATCAGGCCCTGGTGGAGCGCCTGCTTGCCGAGCGTCGAGGACACCTGGGTCTTGGAGATCAGCTTGAGGTTGATCGGCAGCGCGCCGATGCGCAGGTTCTGGGCGAGGTCGGAGGTCTCCTGGTAGCTGCCGATGTTGTCGATCTCGGCGCCCGTCCGACCGTCGATGCCGTTCGGGTTCTCGTTGAAGTCGATCGTGGCCAGGGAGATGATCTGGTTGTCCAGCGTGATCGCGAAGTGCTGGAACTTGTTTGCCGCGGGCACGCCGGGCGCGAGCAGCGAGCTGCCTCGCTCGGCGATCCGCTTCGTGACCCGCGCGAACGCGGCCCTGCCCTTGCCCGTGAACTCCATCGTCACGTTCGGCGCGCCGGTCTGTGAGTTCGTGCCGAGCTTCGGGTTCTTGATGTCGGTGCCGGACAGCTCCGAGTCGTCCTCGAGCACGTAGTAACCGGGCGGCGGCGTGCCGGGCTTCGCGCCCTGTGTGGCCTGCCCGCCGATCACGATCACCCCGCGCGGAACGCGCAGGATCGTGCTGCCCTCGGGCGGCCCCGCCACACCGAGCTGCTGCAGCTCGGTCGCGCACGCCGTGCCCTTCGTGACCTTCCGCGGCGCCGGGTTGGGCGCTCCCTTCGCGAGCTTGTCGAAGTAGTCGGAGAGCACCGAGCGGCAGCTGCCCTCCGGCCCGGTGATCAGGGTCGGGACACCGTTTGTCGCCGCCGGGTTGAAGAGGTAGTACTGGTCGGTGCTGGTGGTGTCGTTCTTCTGGTCGTAGTACTGCCGGATCAGCTGCTGATTGCCCTGAAAGCGCTGGACCACCGCCGGATCGGGCCCGCCCGGCGGGATGTCATCGGCCTCCGCCCGCGGCTTCGACTGTGAGGCGCGCAGGACGGCCGTGTAGAGGTTGAAGATCGGACCTGGCGTCTGGGTCAGCGCCTGGTTGGGGTCCACTTGCACGTTCGGCCGGATGTAGAGGTTGGGCTCCCAGTCGTAGAACTGCAGCTGCGCCGTGCTGCCCACCTGCTGCTCGGCGCGATCCACGTTCTTCACGTCCGGCAGGCCGATCGAGATCTCATCGGCAGCGGTGCGCTGGATCTCGGGCTCGGACACGCCGAGCGCGTCGGTGCGCTTGCGGATCGTCGAGATCGCGTCGTCGATCGCCTGCGGCGTGACCTTCGGCACCTGGGGAGTCGGCTGTCCCTGATAGACGAGCTCGACGCCGCCCTTGAGGTCCAGGCCGAGGCGGGTCTTCTTGCTCGTGACCACCGCCAGCGACCCCACCAGCACGAGGGCTACGGCGAGCAGCACGACTATGTTCCGCTGCCGACTGGTCACGCGATCACGACTTCGGCGTGAGGACGAGGAGCAGTCCGCCGTCCTCGTCGTATGCCGGGAAGATGTCCGCCTTCGCGGGCTCGGGTCGGTCTCCTTCGGCGTGCACGACCACGGTCTTGTCCAGCACCCGGACTCCCCACTCGAGCGACGTACCTATGTGATCGTCGCCGTTCTCGAACTGGAGCCCGAGCACGTCGCGTACCGGCCGCCCGATCACGTCGGCCTCGCCGAGTCCGGTGAGCTCGCGCAGCCCCCTGCCGGCTCCGATCACGCGAGCATCCTGGTCGCAGACGATGAACGCCGCGTTGGGCGCCGGGTAGTAGTCGTCGAGCAGCTCGAACAGGAAGCCGAAGCCGCATTTGGAGCAGCCCTTGGCTCGCGGGGTGAACCCGGCGGTCCGCTCCCCCGACAGCGTGCGGTTCCCGCAGTTCGGACAAATGAAGTGAGGCATACGTTCCCTAAGAAGGTTAGGCGCTGGCGGGCACCCGTCCTGCGGTTCACTCTATCGGGCGACCCAGCCACGCTCGCCCTTCGAGCGTGGATCCATAGACTCGCTTTAGATGAGGCGCTCAAACGTTCTCGCGCGCGCCCGGCGCGTAATCGGGCAGCGCGTCAGCGCCCGTCGCCTGGAGCAGGATTTGGAGGTCGCGCCCCGCGACGACCTGGAGCTGATCGGCACCTCATATGGCGGCTGGGCGATCCCGACCGGCGGTTTCTCGGCCGATTCGGTCTGCTACCTGGCTGGTCTCGGCACCGACGGCTCGTTCGACCTCGGTGTGATCCAGCGCTTCGGGTGCACGGTCCACACCTTCGATCCGGTGCCGGAGGCCGCCGACTACGCGGCCACGCTGAGCCGGGACGAGCCGCGTTTCGTCTTCCACCCCGCCGGCCTCTGGTCCGAGGACGGGGCGCTGCGCTTCTACGACAACGCCGAGCCGGGGTTCGTTTCGCGCTCGGCCACGAACATGCACGGCACGAGCACGTTCTGGGAGGCGCAGGTTCGCTCGGTGGACTCGCTCATGTCCGAGCTGGGGCACGAGCGGGTGGACCTGCTGAAGCTGAGCGTGGAGGGCTCCGAGTACGAGATCGTCGGCGACGTGCTGCGCAAGCAGCTGCCGGTAGGCGTCATGTGCGTGGAGTTCGCCCAGCCCTCGCCGCTCGGGCCGATACGCAAGCAGATCGGTGCGCTCGAGGACGCGGGCTACCAGCTGGTGAACGTGTCGCTGCGGCCGCTCAACTGGCGGCTCACGTTCGCCCGCCGCTAGATGATCATCTAGGCGGCGCTTGCCACCAGCGGCACCGAGACACCGAGAGCGGCGTAGTAGACGCCCTCTGTGAGGCGCGCGATCTCCGGCCAGGAGTAGCGCTCATCCGCGAGCTGGGCGCCGGCGACGCCGCGGCGCTCGCACTCGGGCCAGCCCGCCTCGGCGGTCTGACGGAGCGCCTCGGCCAGGGCAGCGGGATCCGAGCGCTCGCAGATCCAGCCTGTCTCGCCCTCGACGACCGCCTCCGGCAGGCCGCCCACGGGATAAACCACGACCGCGCGAGAGAAGCCATAGGACAGGAGCAGCACGCCACTCTGGCTGGCCACCTGGTACGGCAAGGCCACGGTGTCGGTGGCCGCGAACAGCTCGGCCGCCTCGGTCATGGAGAGGAAGCCCTCGCGGATGATCACGCGACCCTGCAGCTCGGGCGAGGCAAGCAGGTCGGACACCTCCGAGAGGCCGCCCGTGTCCTGGCCGCCCATCACGAGGTACAGGTCTGGCACCTGCCGCACAGCTTCCACCAGGTCCCCGATCCCCTTGTCGTGACGCAGCTGGCCGAACATCAGCGTCGTGGGCGCGCCCTCCGGGATGCCAAGGCTCGCGCGGGCGGCGTCGCGGTCGGCGCTGCCGCCGGTGCGCGCGAGCCCGCCGTATTCGCCGTGCGGGATCACCGCTGCGCGCCCGGACGCGGGCTTCTGCAGCTGGCGCGTGTCCCACTCCGTGTGCACGATCGTTCGCTGCGCCAGCGCGCCCATGTTCTTGTGCGTGCGCCGGAAGGACATCGGTCCGCGCTCGAAGGTGTTGTGCTCGGTCTGGACGAGCGTGACCCCCGCCAGGCGCAGCGCGGCCATCATCACCACCCCGAGGGGCGCGAGCTCCCAGCCCTGCGAGTGGACGAGCGCGGCTCGGCGCCCGAGCCGGACCAACTTCGGGATCGCGAGCAGGAAGCGCAGGCCGTTGATCGCCGCCCCGAGCTTCACGCGGCGCATGGCGTCGCGCAGCGGCGAGCCGGCTCGCACGTAATGGAACACGGGGATCGCCTCTACGCCCGGGTAGGGCGGATAGAGGTGGTCGGAGGCCGTGGCTATCTGTACCGACCAGCCGCGATCGGCGAGCGCCTGCGAGAGCGACACCGTGTAGTCGGCCACTCCCCCGCGGCCGCCCTGCTCGATGATCACCACGCCGCGCCGCTTGGCCTCGTCGCGGCCGATTTCGTCCCCTGCCTGCAAAAGCATTCGCTCCAGGGTAACCCGGGCGGACCTCGGTCCGCCAGCGGGAATCAGTTCCCGAGGCCTCCAAACAGCGAGAAGCCGGAGTACGGGTTGCCCGCCACCACGTCCCCGTACACGCCCTCGACGGACACCTTTGCGTCCGATGGCGCCTCAGCCCGAATCCGCTCCGCCAGCGCATTGCCGTCCGCCTCGCTAGGCACTGCCACGACCAGGTAGCGCCAGCGCCGCGACACGTGCAGGCCCTCCCCTTCCAGCTGGTCGCCCAGCTTCTTCGTGGATCCGTGGTCAGGCAGCTCCACCAGCACCTGCCACTGGTCCATGCCGCCCTCGGCGGACTCCTGGCGCTCGGTCTCCGTGAGTCGCTGCCGCTCTGCCTCGACCTCCTCGTCGGTGGTGGGCAGCGGCACCGACGGATCCTCCCAGCGCTCCGCGGCTTCGTGCCACCGCGTGAGCTCGATCTCGGCGCTGAGCTGGTGCTCGGAGAGGAAGGCGTTCACCACCTCGGTGGCGGCCTCGGCCTGCTCGCGCGATTCCGCGTAGAGAAAGAACTTCTCGTCCTCCTGGCTGACGACCACGCGGCCTCGCAGGGCCTCGGCAAGCTCCTTCTCGAGCTTGTGGTCACGCAGCCAGCGGCCGAAGAGCGAGCCGTGGTGCTCCTCCTCGAGGACGACCTTCACACGCCAGTCTTCAGCCATCGTCAGAAAAGGCTAGCTGCGTGATGCGACGGGCGCTCGATGCCCACGTGCTCGAAAGCCGCGGCGGTGGCCACGCGGCCGCGCGGTGTGCGCTTCAGGAAGCCGCGCTGGAGGAGGTAGGGCTCGTAGACGTCCTCGATCGTGTCGGCCTCCTCGGACACCGCCGCCGACAGCGTGGACAGGCCCACGGGCCCGCCCTCGAACTTCTCGCAGATCGTGCGCAGGATGTCGCGGTCGAGCCGGTCGAGACCGGCGGAGTCGACCTCGAGCAGGTTGAGCGCCTCGTCGGCCACCCCTTCGTCGATCCGGCCGGCGCCGCGTACCTCGGCGTAGTCGCGCACGCGCTTCAGCAGCCGGTTGGCCACGCGCGGCGTGCCGCGCGAGCGGGACGCGATCAGCGTGGCGCCGGCGTCGTCCACCTCCACGTCGAGGATGCCGGCCGAGCGGTGGACGATCAGCGCGAGGTCCTCCGGGTCGTAGAGGTCGAGGCGGTGGGTGACCCCGAAGCGGTCGCGCAGCGGCGTGGTGAGCAGCCCGGCGCGGGTGGTGGCGCCGATCAGCGTGAACGGCGGCAGGTCGAGCGTGACCACGCGCGCGCCGGCGCCCTGCCCCACCGTGATCGGCAGGCGGCGGTCCTCCATCGCCGGATAGAAGGTCTCCTCGAGCGCGCGCGGCAGCCGGTGTATCTCGTCGACGAAGAAGACCGAGCCGGGCTCGAGCGCCGTGAGGAAGGCGGCCACGTCGCCTTTGCGCTCGAGCGCCGGGCCGGCGGTCTGCACGAAGGGCACGTCCAGCTCCGCCGCGACGATCTGCGCAAGCGAGGTCTTGCCGAGCCCGGGCGGTCCGGCGAGCAGCACGTGGTCGAGCGCCTCGCCACGGGCCTTCGCGGCCTCGATGAACACCGACAGCTGCTCCTTCACCGCGCGCTGCCCGACGAAGTCCTCGAGCCGGCGCGGCCGCAGCGAGCGGTCGAGCTCCTCGTCCGCTCCGTACGCGGGCGCCGCCTGGATGCGCTCGACCCCAGGCGTCCTGATGCCGCCGCGGTCGGTCAACGGGCGGCCCTCAGCGCCTCGCCGATCAGGTCCTCGGGCGTGTCGCCGGCCGCCTCGGCCAGCAGCTCGTCCGCCTCCTGGGCGCTGAAGCCGAGGCCCACCAGGCCCTGCCGGGCAAGCGTGCGCGGGTCGTCGGTCTTCGTGATCACGATCTCATCGATGGCTGCCTCGCCTGCCACCTTCTCGCGCAGCTCCACGATGATGCGGTCCGCGGTGCGCTTGCCGATGCCCGGCACCGCCTGGAAGCGGGCGCTGTCACCCGCCCCTATCGCGCGCAACAGCTCGCGCGTGGTGCCCCCCGACAGCACCGCCAGCGCCACCTTCGGCCCCACCCCTTGCACGCCAATGAGGAGCAGGAACAGCTCGCGCTCCTCCTCGGTGGCGAAGCCGTAGAGGTGCATGCCGTCGTCGCGCAGGACGAGGTGGGACTGGAGCAGCACGCGCTTGCCCGTGGCCGGCACCGCCTTCAGCGTCTCGGCCGACACCGCCAGCCGGTAGCCCACGCCCCCGCACTCCACGACCACGTGGTCCGGGCGGCGCACCGTGACCGTTCCGTTCACCGACGCGATCATGCGAGCACCTCCTTGAGGACGGCCGAGTTGGCGTGGCAGATGGCGACGGCGAGGGCGTCCGCCGCGTGGTCGGGCTCTGGCGGCGACTCGAGCGACAGCAGCGCGCCCACCATCCGCTGCACCTGGCCCTTCTCGGCCCGGCCGCTGCCGCACACCGCCTGCTTCACGACCTGAGGCGTGTACGAGTGGCAGGGGATGCCCGCCTGACCAGCGGCGAGCATCACCGCGCCGCGCGCCTGCCCGACCGCGAACGCGCTGCGCGCGTTCTGGCCGAAGAAGAGGTCCTCGACCGCCATCGCCTCGGGCTCGTGGCGCTCGATCAGGTCGCAGATGTGGCCGTGGATCTGCGCAAGGCGCCGCTCGATCGGCTCATCGCGCTCCGTGTAGAACACGCCGCCGTCGAGCGCCGCGAGCGTGCGCCCGCGCGCGAGCACCACGCCGTAGCCCGTGTGGGCGGTGCCAGGATCGATGCCGAGAACGACCACCATCGGAGTGATTCTGCTTCCGAGTGCGGACGCCTCCCCCGGCTCAGCTCCCAGCCTGGTGGGCCGCTCGCGCGCGCTGGACGTCGGGCAGGTGGTCCATCGCCCAGCGGCAGATGGCCGTGAGCGGATCCTCGAGCGTCCGCCCGAGCGGCGACAGCGTGTACTCCACGTGCGGCGGGATCTGCGCAATCACGCGACGCTCCACCAGCCCGTCCTGCTCCATGCTGCGCAGGGTCTGGGTGAGCATCTTCTGCGAGATCCCCTCGATGGTGCGAAGCAGCTCGCCGTGGCGCCGGGGCCCGTCCACCAGCGCGTAGACCACGAGCACGCTCCACTTGTCGGCGATCCTGTCGAGCGCCTGACGCGACTCGCAGTCCTGGTCCAGCACGTTGGGTATGACCCGATCCATCGCCACCTCCGAGGTGCTTCGCGGTGCCTATAGGCACCTAAAAGTACCTACTTGTTATTTGGTGCCTGCCTTCTTAACATCGCCGGCCATGCCCCTTCCCCCCATCCATCGCCACTCAGCCCCGCCCAGCAGAGCCTTCGTCAATGCGTACTTGGTAGAGACGCCGAACGGCGTGATCGCAATCGACGCGACGCTCACCGTCTCCGACGGTCGCGCGCTGCGCGCAGACGTGGAGAGCCTCGACAAGCCGCTGCTGGCGGTCCTGCTCACCCACTCTCACCCCGACCACTACGGCGGCCTGACCGAGCTCGTGAAGGGCGCCGAGCTGCCGATCGTGGCGACGGAGGGCGTCGACCGGATCATCCGCCGAGATGACGACCTGAAGGAGCAGATCCTGCGTCCGATGTTCGGCGACGAGTGGCCCGCCCGGCGCACCTTCCCGAACCAGACGGTCCGCGACGGCGACAGCGTCCGCTTCGACGGGGTCGAGCTCACCGTGGTCGATCTGGGTCCCGGCGAATCCCCGCACGACAGCATGTGGCTGCTGGGCGGAGATCCGCGCCACGCGTTCACGGGAGACCAGGCCTACAACCATATGCACGGCTACTTCGCGGACGGCTTCCACGAGGCCTGGCGGGCGAACATCGACCGCCTGTTGCGGGAGCTGCCGGGCGACGCGACGCTCTACCTGGGACACGGAGAACCCGCCGCGCCGGCGCTCTTGACCTGGCAGCGGGGGTACATCGAGGCCTTTCTCGAGGCCGTGGACGGCGCCGAGTGGTCCGATCCCGAGCGGGCTAAGCAGCAAGCGATCAAGCAGGTGAAGGCCTACCTCCCCGGCGATCGCCTGCAGTTCCTGATGGAGCTGAGCGTCGAGCCCACCGCCGCCCAGATGGGCCTGCTCGCGGAACCGGCAGCCTGACAGCCTGGCGCGCGGGCGCGCGTTGTGGTGTCCTCTGCCTGATGGAGACGGACGACGGCTACTCGATCTCCTACAAGGCGCTTCGCCGCGGCACCGCCGTTCGATCTTCCGACGGCGTGGAGGTGGGCAAGGTGCGCCGTGTGCTGGACAACGCCCGCGAGAACATCTTCGACGGCATCCACGTGGAGACGCGCTGGGGAATGCGCTTCGTCGACGCGCCCGAGGTGGCCCACATCGCCGAGCGGGCGGTGACGCTGACCATCACGGCCGATGACGTCGAGCAGCTGTCGGAGCCGCGCTCGATCTTCAAGGAGCGCTGGAACCAGGCGAGGTTGGTGCGGAGGACGCGGCGCGCCGGGCGGGACCTGCGACGGAAGTGGGATAACCGGTAGGAGGTACGGAAGTACGGAGGTACGGAGGTACGGTGGAGAGCGCGGTCCGTACTTCCGTAGTTCCGTACTTCCGTACTCAAGCCAATACGCGCTCGAGCACAGCCGCATCCACGTCGTAATTCGCGTGGACGGCGGCCACGTCGTCGTGGTCCTCGAGGGTCTCGATCAGTCGCATCAGCGGGCCCACCTGCCCCTCCTCCACGGGCACGCGGTTGGTGGCGCGCATCGTCAGCTCGGAGTCCTGGATCTCTACGCCCGCCTGCTCGAGCGCCTCGCGGACGGAGGTGAGGTCGGTCGGCTCGGCGATCACCTCGTAGACGTTCTCGTCCACCTGAACGTCCTCGGCGCCCGCATCGATCGCGGGCATCAGGTCGTCCTCGGAGTACTTGTCGGCGTCCACCAGGACGAGGCCCTTCTTCTCGAAGTTCCAGGCCACGGAGCCCGGCTCGCCCAGGCTGCCGCCCGCCTTGGTGAACGCGTGGCGCACCTCCGAGCCGGTGCGGTTGCGGTTGTCGGTGAGCGCCTCCACGAGGATCGCCACACCGCCCGGGCCGTAGCCCTCGTAGAGCACCTCCTCGATCGCCTCGGCGCCCGAGTCGGCGCCCGTGCCCTTGGCGATCGCGCGCTCGATGTTCTCCTTGGGCATCCGCGCTTCCTTCGCCTTCTGAATGGCGTTGGCGAGCGCGGAGTTACCGGCCGGGTCGCCGCCGCCCTCGCGCGCAGCCACCTGGATCGCGCGCGCGAGCTTGGTGAAGAGGTTGCCGCGCTTCGCGTCGGTAGCGCCCTTCTTTCGCTTGATCTGGGCCCATTTTGAGTGTCCTGCCATCGAACTTAAGTCTAGATATGGAGGAGCGAAGCTCGAAGGCGGGTAGTGGGTTTGGCAAGGGATGCGGCTTCTTCTGGCGATAGCCGTCGCCGCGCTGGCGGCGGCCTTGCCCGGCTCGGCGTTGGCGACCACGGGCTACCACTCGGCGTGCGGGGTCGAGCTGTCGAGCGACGTGCCGAGCACGCCGGGCGGGCCCACCTGCGGCACCGACGAGGGTGATGACGTGGTGTTCTCCGGCGAGCCGCAGGCGTTCACCTTCTTCGGCGAGAACGGTCACGACACGGTGGAGGGCTCCGCCTACAACGACGTGGTGCAGGGCGGCCCGGGCAACGACGAGATCTACGGCGAGCGGGGCGCCGACTACATCGACGGTGGGGACGACTCGGACACGATCCTCGGCGGCCTCGGCGACGACACGATCCGCGAGCGGCGCTTCGGCGTCAACGAGCACCTCTACGGCGGACCGGGCAACGACATCGTTGCCGGCGGCCGCGGCGGCGATTACCTGTTCGGCGGCGCCGGCAAAGACGTGCTGATCGGAGGCTCGGGCAGCGACTACCTCTACGGCGGGCCCGGCGACGATGTGCTCTACGGCGGGCCGAACCGCGACGTATTCGACTGCGGGCCGGGCAACGACACGGTCTATCGCGTCCGCCATTCGTCCGCCGACGGCCTCTCCACCGGCCGCGCCGACGCATCGATCCCGAAGTCGGCGGGCTGCGAGCACATCGTCAACGTCGATCCCACCGGCGCCTTCCCCATGCGGCAGCTGCTGGGTCACGACACGGGCGACACGCTGGCAGGCGGACCGGGCAGCGACTTCATCGAGGGGAAGGGTGGCGACGACCGCCTTTACGGCGGTGGCGGCGACGACGAGCTGGAGGGCGACGGGTCCACAGCCGGCAACGACCTGCTCATGGGCGGCTCGGGCAACGACCGGCTTGCCGGTCGCTCCGGGAACGACAAGCTGTACGGCGACGCGCGCTCGCCCAGCGCCGGGCCGCCCG
>JBKPDA010000313.1:0-20783 GCA_046727635.1 Actinomycetota bacterium
GGCTCGATTGCCGGCTTTCAGGTGCCGAGGCGAGGATCGCCGAGGCGGCCGACCACGAACCAGATCGCCTCCACCGGCTCGTCGCCGATCGTGGCGAGGCGGTGCGGAATGGTGGAGTCGAAGGAGATCGAGTCGCCCGGACCCAGCACATGCGTGTCGAATCCGATCGTCACGCCAAGCGTCCCACTCAGGACGTGGCCGTACTCGCGGCCCGCGTGGCGCATGAGGGCGTCGGGCTCGCAGGACGCGCCGCCCGGCTCATAGACCACGTACAGGAAGTCGACGGCCGGGTCGTGTGCGGGGGTGAGGCGCTCCCAGCGCACGCCCGAGTCGAGCTGGATTCGCTTGCGGTCCTGTGGCCGAACGACGGGCGCGAGCAGGTCGGCCGGCGGGTGTGAGCCGTTCCCCGCCTGCAGGCCGGCGGCGGCACCCCGCCCGTTATCGGGCGCCCAGTCGCCCTCACCCGGTTCGGAGAAGAGCGAATCCATCGACAGCCCAAGCTCGGTGGTCATCGCGTACAGGGTCCCGACCGAAGGCGTGGCCTTTCCGCGCTCGATCTGCGAGATCAGGCTGGGCGACAGTGCGAGACGCCGTGCCAGCTCGCGCACCGAGATGTTCAGCCCGAGCCGCCGCTCCCGCAGTCGCCGCCCTACATCCGGAGGGGCCAGCCGCCCCGCTTCCGATCGATCCTTGGCCACGGTCGGAGTCTACCTCAGAGATGCCAAAAGCGTGCGTTGGCATTTGACATGTGAACCGGAGTGTGTAGTAGGCTTAAACTCCGCTGGTTAGGACAGGGTCCACCAAACCCGCCGGCAGCGTCACGAGAACCGCATGTCTCCCAGCGAGCACAGCGCAGCGACGGAACGCACCGCCCAGGGCCCGGCCACCTACGGCACCGGGGACGAGGCGGCTGCTTCGACACCCGAGCGGGCCGTGCGCTCGCGTCTGCCGCGGCGGGGGATGGCCTCGGCGGGGATCTGGGTGGGAACCGGAGTCCTCTTCCTCGTGAGCTGGATCCTCGAGCCCCAGAGCGTGAGCCATTCGTCGCTGCTGGGTATGTTGCCCTTCGCCGCCATCCTCGCGATCACGGCCATCGGCCAGACGCTGGTGGTCCAGCAAGGCGGGATCGACCTGTCGGTGCCCGGAATGATCTCGAGCACCGTCGTCATCATGACGCGCTATCCCGACGGGGACTCGAGCAAGGTCCTCGTGGCGCTCGTGCTCGCCTTTGCCGTGGCGCTGGCTGCCGGGTTCGTGTCGGGCGCACTCGTGAGCTGGGTCGGCGTCACGCCGATCGTCGCGACCCTCGGCATGAACGCCCTCCTCTACGGCGCGGTGATCCAGATCTCAGGCGGCACGCCGCGGACCACCACGGCCCGCCTTCACAACTTCGCGAGCGGGAAGGTGGCGGGGGTCCCGAACACGGTGATCATCGCCATCGCGCTTACGGCGATCGTCGCGTTCCTCATCAAGAAGACGGTCGTCGGTAGGCGCTTCGAGGCGGTGGGCGCGGGCCTGATCGGCGCGCGCGCCGCCGGACTCGAGGCGCGCCGCTACCAGCTCGGCGCCTACGTCGGCGCGGCCGGACTCTACTGCGCCGCCGGCGTGCTCCTCGCGGGCGTGGTCTCCACGCCCAGCGCCTTTCAGGGCGACGACTACCTGCTGCCCTCCGTTGCCGCCGTGGTGCTCGGCGGCACGTCGCTGCTCGGCGGTCGAGGGAGCGTGGTGGCGAGCGCCGTGGCGGCTCTCTTCATCAGCCAGCTCGATCAGTTCGTACTCACGACGGGAGCGAAGGACGCGGTTCAGAACCTCGTTGAGGCGGCCGCGCTGGCCGCGGGCATCGCGATCTACAGCGTGCCATGGCGTCGGGTGCTCGAGTGGTCGCGCGGCGCGCGCGACGGCGGGCAGGACGGCGTCTCGAGGGCCAGTGAGTCAAGCCGTGTGGGCCGGGGGAATCAGGGCGCCCGCCTGGCGTCAGGCCAAACAAGTGACAGGTAGGAAAGGGGTGGAGAAACAAATGAGGTTGAAGGTGAGTAGGACCCTGGCGGCGACAGCCGTGCTCGGGCTCGCCTCGGTGGTGGCCGCTTGCGGCTCCAGCTCCAATTCGAGTACCAACTCGGGCGGCGCGTCGACGACCGGTAAGGCCGCGAGCAGCGGCGGGCCGTCGTGGTGCGGCAGCAAGAAGATCACGCTCGCGCTCGCCGACGGCTTCGGCGACAACAACTGGCGTCGGATCACAACGGCCGAGGCGAAGGACGAGGCCAAGCTGTGTCCGAACGTGACGAAGTTCATCTACACGGACGGCCAGGGCAACACCCAGAAGGCCATCTCCGACATCCAGGGCCTCGTCGCTCAGGGCGTCAACGGGATGGTGGTGTTCCCTGACGCCGGCAAGGCGGTGCTTCCCGCCATTCGCCAGGCGTACAAGGCTGGGGTTGTGACCGTGCCCTACCGCGTGTCGCCAGGAGGCACGGCGGGGCAGGACTACGACTACTTCATCTCCACCAACTTCGCCCAGGCCGGCGAGCTGTGGGGCAACTGGCTGAAGAAGGCACTGCCCAACGGCGGCAACGTCGTGAACCTCGGCGGGCCGCCCGCCAACTCGCAGAGCCTCGACGAGTACAACGGCATGAAGCAGGTGCTGGCGTCGGATCCGAGCATCAAGTTCATCGGACAGACGCCCTACAACGTGACGAACTGGGACCCGGCGCAGACGCAGAAGGTCGTCACAGCGATCCTGGCCAAGAACCCGAAGATCGACGCGATCACGACGGACTTCGGCGCCGCGCTCGCCAGCTCCTTCGGAGCGTTCAAGCAGGCGGGCCGTCAAATCCCCGCCGTGGCAACCGAGGACTCGAATCTCCTGTCCTGTGACCGGCAGAAGCTGCTGAAGACCAACCCGGACTTCAAGCTCTTCACGGTCGACTCGCAGAACTGGATGGTGCGGACGGCCGTCGACTTCGCCGTGGCGAAGGCGTCGGGCGGACAGATCCCGTCATCGACGGTGGTACCGCAGAAGCCGTTCGAGGACTCAATCACCAAGCAGCCACATCCGCCGACCTGCGACCCCAACCTCTCTGGGGACGCATTCCTGTCCAGCCATCTGACAAAGCCGCAGATCGCGGCCGCGCTGAAGGGCTGACATGGAGCTGACCACGCCGCCGTGGGAGAGACCCTCCTCCGATCCCACGGCGGCGCGGTCGTGACAGACACATGAATCAAATCACCGAACAGGCAACGCTCCTCAGGCTCGACGGGATCTGGAAGCGCTACCCGGGCGTCGTCGCCCTGAGGGACGTTTCGCTCGCCGTTACGGCCGGCGAGATCCACGCCCTGCTCGGCGAGAACGGCGCCGGCAAGTCCACTCTGATGGGGGTCGCCTCGGGCTCGATCGAGCCGGATGACGGCACGATCGAGCTCGGCGGCGAAACGCACGACCGGCTGACCCCCACCGAGGCCCAGCGCCACGGCCTCGCGATCGTGCACCAGCACCCGGCGCTCGTTCCGGACATGACCGTGGCGGAGAACATGACGCTGGCCGCGCCGAACGCTGTCGGCCGGCCGAGCTCGCAGTGGATGCGCGAGCAGCTCGACCAGGTGGGCTCGCACGTGGCGCTCAACGCGCGGCTCGAGGAGCTGAGCGTGGCTCAGCGCCAGCTGTTGGAGCTGGCCAAGGCGCTGGCGCTCGAACCGCGCATCCTCATCCTCGACGAGCCCACCGCTCCGCTGGGGGCCGACCTCGTGGCCACCGTCTTCGAGCAGGTGAGAGCCGCAGCCGCCCGCGGCGCCGCGGTGATCTACATCTCCCACCGCCTACCCGAGGTCCGTCAGATCGCCGATCGGATCACCGTGATGCGCGACGGGGCGGTGCGCGGCAGCGCGCCCGCGGACGAGATGTCAGACGACGAGATGCTGCGGCTGATCGTTGGCCGCGCCGTGGAGACCACCTTCCCCGACAAGCACAGCGGGGCGCCGGGGGACGCCGGAGGCCTCGTGGTGCGGGAGTTCTCCAACCAGGCGTTCCAGGACGTCGACCTCGTCGTGCGGCCGGGCGAAATCGTGGGCCTGGCGGGCGTCGTGGGAAACGGCCAGGCTGAGGTTCTGCGAGCCCTCGCCGGCCTCGAGCATGCCACCGGCGACGTGCGACTTGGCGACGCGCAGCTCGGGCTCGGGCGGCCGATGGCGGCGCGCCGTGCCGGCGTGGCCTATCTGTCGGCTGACCGCCACGGCGAGGGCCTCTTGATGTCGCTATCGGTCCGCGAGAACGCCGCTCTGTCGTCGCTTCCCCGCTTCGCGCAGAACGGCGTGGTGCGCCGCCGCGCCGAGGTAGCGGCCGTGGAGCACGAGCGCGAGCAGCTGCAGGTCCGCACCTCCTCGATCGAGACGGACGTGGAGGCACTGTCGGGCGGCAACCAGCAGAAGGTGGTGCTGGCGCGTGCGCTGCTGAGCCAGCCGAGCCTGGTGCTGGCCGACGAGCCCACGCAGGGCGTCGATGCCGGAGCGCGCGTTGAGATCTACCGGATCCTGCGCGAGATCGCCGAGTCCGGCGTGCCCGTGGTGATCGCCTCTTCGGACGGGCTCGAGCTCGAGGGCCTGTGCGACCGCGTGGTGGTCTTCTCGCGCGGCAACGTGGTCGGCGAGCTCGCGGGCGACGAGGTCACCGAGGAGCGCATCGCGCGGGCCATCGTCACCGCGACATCCCATCGGCGCGACGCCGCTGCCGGCGCGAGCTCCAACGGGTCGAGCCGTCCCGCCGCCGCGCGGGCGCGCAGCTTCCTCAAGGGCGACTACCTGCCGAGCGTGATCCTCGCGGCGGTGATCCTGCTGCTCGGGATCTACACGTACAGCCAGAACCCGAGGTTCACCGCCACCTTCAACATGACCTCGCTGATGACGCTGCTCGCCGCGCTCGCGTTCATCAGCTTCGGGCAGCTGATCGTGGTGCTCACCGCCGGCATCGACATCTCCGTGGGGCCACTGTCCGGGCTCGTCGTGGTGGTGGCGTCGTTCTTCCTGGTGAACGGGAAGTCCACGGGGCTGATCGTGCTCGGCTTCGCGGTGATGCTGGCCACGGCTCTCACCACGGGCCTGGTCAACGGGTCACTCGTGCGATTCGGGCGCTTCACGCCGGTGGCGGCCACGCTCGTCACGTACATAGCCCTGCAGGGGATCTCCCGCCTGTTGCGTCCGTTCCAGGGCGGCTACATCAAGACCAGCATCACCGACGCGATCACGAAGAAGGTGGGCGCCATCCCCATCGCGCTCATCTTGGCGGTGTGCCTCGCGATCCTGCTCGAGTACTGCCTGCGCTACACGCGCTGGGGCCTGGCGCTGCGCGCCGCGGGCTCGCGCGAGGATGCGGCACACCGCCTCGGCGTGCGTGTGGACCGGACGATCGTTGCGGCGTACGTGGCTTCGTCCCTGCTCACCTTCCTCGGCGGGCTGATGCTGATGGCGCAGATCGGCATCGGCGACCCCACGCAGGGTGTGACCTACACGCTTGCCAGCATCACGGCGGTCGTGCTTGGCGGCGCCAGTCTCTTTGGCGGACGCGGCTCGTTCATCGGCACGCTGCTGGGCGCCGCGCTGCTCCAAGAGACGATCAACGCCACCACGTTCCTGAGCCTCACGCAGGCGTGGCAGTACTGGTTCCAGGGCATCTTCGTTCTGCTCGCCGCCGCCGTCTACACGCTGGCGCGGCGCCGAGGTCAGGGGGCCTGATGGGCGAGCTCGACGGACAGGTGGCTCTGATCACCGGAGCCGGCAGCGGCATCGGCCACGGGATCGCGAAGGTGCTCGCGCGCGAGGGCGCCGAGCTCGTGCTCACGGACATCGATCTGACGAACGTGGAGCGCGCCGCGGACGACCTCGATGCACTCGCAGTGGCGCACGACGTGACGAGCTGGGACTCCTGCGTCGAGGTCGTCGATCGGGCGCTAGCCGAGAAGGGCCAGATCGACGCGCTGGTGAACAACGCAGGCGTGTCGAAGAGCGTTCCCTTCCACGAGCTCGACGAGGCCGAGTGGGACCGGGTGAACGACGTGAACGCCAAGGGTGTGTTTCTCACGACGAGGGCGGTGGTGCCGCACATGATGGAACGCCGCTCGGGGTCGATAATCAGCATCTCCTCGATGGTGGGCAAGGAGGCCATCCCGCTCTTCGTGCACTACTCGGCTTCGAAGTTCGCCGTGATCGGCCTCACCCAGGGGCTGGCTAAAGAGCTTGCGCCCTACGACATCAACGTGAACGCGGTGTGCCCTGGCGTGGTGCGCACTCCGCTGTGGGAGCCGCTGCTCGACCAGCTGTCAGAGAACAAACGCATCTCGCGCGAGGAGGCCTGGGGCGAGTTCGTGGCGGGCATCCCGCTGGGGCGCCCCCAGGACCCTGAGGACATCGGCGAGGTGGTGGCCTTCCTCGCGTCCGAGCGCGCTCGGAACATGACCGGGCAGGGTGTGAACGTGACCGGAGGGATGCAGCTGCACTGATGAAAGCGCTTGTTTTCGAGGCGCCGCAGCGCGCCGTGGTGGCGGAGCTCGATCCGCCTGAGATCGGACCGGACGAGGTGCTCGTCCGCTCGCACGCCGTTGGCATCTGCCACTCGGACTTCGAGCTGTACGCGGGCCGCTACATCATCCCGGTCGAGTACCCGATCATCCCCGGCCACGAGTGGGCCGGCGAGGTGGTGGAGGTCGGCAGCGAGGTGCGCGAGCTCGAGCCGGGCGACCGTGTGGTGGGGGAGTGCGTGGTCGGCCCCGGCGGCCGGGATCACTTCGGCTTCTCGATCAGCGGCGCCAACGCCGAGTACTTCCGCGCACGCGCCGAGTGGCTGCACATGCTGCCCAACGAGCTTTCCTACACCGCCGGCGCGCTGGTGGAGCCGTTCTCCGTCGCCTACAACGCCACGCACTCGGCCGGCGGCGTCGACCCGAGCGACCACGTGGGCGTGATCGGCGGCGGCCCGATCGGCTTGCTCTGCGTGGCGGCGGCTGCCGCGCACAACGCGAAGGTAACCCTGGTTGAGCCCCAGGAGGCGCGGCGTGCGAAGGGGCTGGAGCTGGGCGCGCGCCACACGCTCGACCCGACAGCGGCCGACTTCGCCGACGCGTTCGCCGAGACAACGCAGGGCCGCGGCTTCGACGTAGTGCTCGAGGCGGCCGGCGCGCCGACGGCGATGGCGTCGGCGCTCGAGCTGGCTGGCCACAGCGCGCGCATCGTGTTCGTGGGCATCGACATCGGCTCGACCGCGCCGGCTCAGCTCGGCCTGATCCAATCGAAGGCGCTGCGGATCCAGGGGATCATCGGCTCGGCCGGCCTTTGGCCGCAGACGATTCGCTTCCTCGCAAGCGGCGTGGTGGATCCTGCCGCCATCGTCACGGCGCGCTTCCCGCTGGCGTCCGCGCTCGACGCGCTCGACGCCGCGCAGGACACCGCGCGCAACGTCAAGGTCCACATCCAGACCGCATGAGGGCGGCCGTCTACCACGGTCCGGGCGACATCCGGATCGAAGCGATCGCGGACCCAAATGGCCCCGCGCCGGACGAGGTCGTGATCGAGGTCGCGCGGGCTGCGATCTGCGGCACCGACTCGTCCGAGTGGTCGCACGGCCCGCTGCTCGCGCAGCCGCCGGTGGTGCTAGGCCACGAGTTCGTGGGCCGCGTCGTCGCCGCTGGCAACGAGGCGGACTTTGCGGCCGGCGACCGCGTCGTGTCGGGGGCGGGGATCTCCTGCGGCGAGTGCGACTGGTGCCGCGCCGGCCGCACGAATCTGTGCGCAAACTACCGCACGCTCGGGCTGCATCTCGACGGCGGCCTCGCCGAGTACGTGAAGTCGCCCGCCGGCATCTGTCGGCGCGTGCCGGACGACGTCTCCGACGAGGCGGCCGCCGCAGCGCAGCCGCTCGCGGTGGCGCTGCACGCGGTGCGCCGCAGCGGGGTGGAGGCCGGGGAGTCATGCGCGGTCATCGGCGTGGGTGGGATCGGCGCGTTCGTGGTGGCCGCGGCCGCGGCGCGCGGTGCCTCGCCGATCATCGCGCTGGACATCGACGAGGAGCGCCTCGAGACCGCGACCCGGCTGGGCGCGCACGTGGCGATCGACGTGCGCGGCGGCAAGCTCGAGACCGCCATCCTCGACGCCACCGGCGGCGAGGGAGCGCACGTGGTGATCGAGGCATCCGGCGTGGCAAGCGCGCCGGCCGCCGCGCTGGCCGCGGCGCGGCGGGGGGGACGCGTGCTCCTCATCGGCCTGCAGTCCGCGCCGCGCGAGCTGGACCTGCTCTCGTTCACCGTCCGCGAGGTCGACCTGGTGACCACGCTCGCGCACGTGTGCGACGTCGACCTTCCCGGTTCGCTCGCCCTGCTCTCCTCGTCCGACGTGGCCGACGTGGTGATCGACCGGGTGATCCCGCTCGACGACCTGGTGGACGACGGGATCCGACCGCTCGCGGACGGCTCCGCCCGCGGCAAGATCGTGGTGGCGCCTTGAGGGGCATGCACCACGTCGGGATCACGGTGGCCGACCTCGAGCGCTCGATCGGCTTCTACCACTCGGTTCTCGGCCTGGGCTTCATAAACGAGCCAAGCCCGGTGTTCGACGATCCCGGGCTCGGGCCCGCGGTGGGCGTGCCGGGCGCCGCGCTCCGCCAGGTGTCGCTCGAGCTTGGCGACGGCGCGCTCGAGCTGCTCGAATACGTCCGGCCCGAGTCGCCGATCGACGCGCCGCTCGCCCAGAACGCGCTTGGCGCGCAGCACGTGGCCTTTCTGGTGGACGACGTCGAGGCCAAGAAGGCCGAGCTCGAGGCAAAGGGCGTCGAGTTCTACAGCGACGTGAACGTGGTGGACGAGGGAGTGCTCGCCGGCTGGCGCTGGGTGTACTTCTCCGACCCGGACGGGAACGCGCTCGAGCTCGTGGAGGTGGCCTACACGAGGCCGGAGGAACGCGAGGCCGGCATTACGGCGTACCTCGAGCAGCGCTCGGCCCGCGAGGGAGGTGCGGTGTGAGGTACGGGGTGCTGTTCAGCTGCCAGGACCCGCCCGGGTCGCCTATCGGGCACCCCGCCGTGTACGAGGCGGCCCTGGAGCAGGTGGTGACGGCCGAGGCGCAGGGGTACGAGTGGGTGAACGTCACCGAGCACCACGTGGCCGCCGACGGCTACCTGCCGGCGCTCTTCGTCCTGCTGGCCGCGATGGCCGCCCGGACCGAGCGCATCCGCCTGTCCACCGGGATGCTGATCCTCACTCTGCACAATCCGATCCGGATCGCGGAAGAGGCCGCGGTGCTCGACATCATCAGCGGGGGCCGCCTCACGCTGGGCGTGGCGGCCGGCTATCGCGAGGTCGAGTTCGCCGCCATGGGCACGGACTTCCGCACGCGTGGCAAGCGCTTCCGCGAGTCGATCGAGATCCTCAAGCTCGCGTGGGCCGGCGAGGAGTTCTCCTATGAGGGGGAGATCTTCAAGCTGCCGGAGGTGGCGGTGCGCCCGGTGCCGGTGCAGCGTCCGGGGATACCGCTCTGGCTCGGCGGCACGACTGAGGTCGCTCTTCGACGCGTGGTGGAGCACGGGGCGCCGTGCTTCCCCGGCGCCACCGACGACCTCGACGTGGTCACACAGCGGATGGCGAGCTACGACGCCCTGCGCGACGAGCGCGGCGCCACCTCGCCGCGGGAGCTCGTGCTGCCGCGCCTGGCCGTTGTCGCCGACACGGTCGACGCGGCGCGCCGGCGGGCGCTGCCGGGCATCCGGGCCATGTTCGAGACCTACCAGTCGTGGGGACTGCCGGTGGACTTCACCACCGCGCTGCGCGACTGGACCTTGCTGGACGAGCTCGTGATCGTCGGCGATCCGGAGAGCTGCCGCGCGACGCTCGAGCGTTACGCGGCGGTCGGGGTCACCGACCTGATGCTGCAGTTCGCGATGCCCACGGTAGAGCCCGGGGTGGCCGCCGAGTCGCAGGCGCGCTTCATGGCAGAGGTGGCCCAGAGTCCGGCGGTGGCCAAGTGATCGACCTGTACGAACGCATGGTCCTGATCAGGCGCTTCGAGGACAGCGTCCAATCGCTGTTCCAGAGGGGCGAGGTGCACGGCACCACGCACCTCTACTCGGGCCAAGAGGCCGGCGCCGTCGGCGTCTGCTCGCGGCTTCGTGATGGCGACCGCGTGGCCGGTACCTACCGCGGCCACGGCCACGCGATCGCGCTCGGCGTGGATCCGCAGGGCCTGATGGACGAGCTGCTGGGACGCGAGACGGGTGTGTGCGGCGGCCGAGCCGGTTCCATGAACGTGGTCGACCTCGAGCGCGGCCTGGTGGGTTGCTTTGGAATCGTCGGGGGCTCGATCGCGGCGGCGACGGGCGTGGGGCTCGCGTTCAAGAGGCGCGGTGTCGCCAACGTGGCCGTCGCCTTCTTCGGCGAGGGCACCACCAACCAGGCCTACTTCGCCGAGTGCCTGAACTTCGGTCAGGTGCTGAAGCTGCCGGTGGTGTTCGTCTGCGAGAACAACCGCTACATGGAGTTCACGCCCATTGAGGACGTCACGGCCGGCGAGATTCGCCCGCGAGCGGAGATCCTCGGCCTCTGGAACCGCAGCGTGGACGGCATGGACGTGTGGGAGGTGCAGCGGGCCGCGGCGGAGGCGATCGAGCACGCTCGCTCGGGCGCCGGGCCGGCCTTCCTCGAGACCATGACCTATCGCTTCGTGGGGCACTCGCGCAGCGACCCTGGTGCGTACCGCAAGCCCGGGGAGCTGGACGAGATGCGCAAGCGGGATCCGCTGCTGGTGGCCCGCGCGCGCCTGATCGAGAGCGGCGAGGCCGACGAGAAAGCGATCGACGCGATCGACGCGCGGGTGGACGAGCGGCTGGCGGAGATCGTCGCGCGCGCGCTCGCAGCCCCGTTCCCGCCGCCCGATGCGCTCGCTAGCGAATACAAGCTCGCGGATGCTGCGTGACCCTCGCTCACGAACCGCCACGCGCCACACCTGTCGCACAGCGCGCCGCGGAGCGGCTGGGAGTGGACCTGAACGGCCTCAGGGGCAGTGGCAAGCGCGGCCGGGTGCTGAAGGCGGACGTGGAGGCCGCGATGGCTGAGCTCGAGTTCCGCAATGCGATCCGCGACGCGCTCGACGAGGAGCTGGCGCGCGACGAGAGCGTGGTGTTCTTCGGCGAGGACGTGGCGGCGGCGGGCGGCGTGTTCGCCGTGACCGGCGGCCTGCAGGAGACGCACGGTCAGGAGCGCGTGTTCGACACGCCGATCTCCGAGCTCGCGATCGCCGGCGCCGCGTTCGGGGCGGCCATCTCTGGCCTACGCCCGGTGATCGAGATCATGTTCGGCGACTTCCTCTTCCTCACGATGGACAGCCTCGCCAACCAGGCGGCGAAGTACTGGTTCATCTCGAACGAGCAGGCGAGCGTGCCGCTCGTGGTGCGCTCGGCGGTGGGCGCCGGTGGCCGCTTCGGGGCGATCCACTCGCAGATGCCGGTGCCGTGGTTTCAGGGCATCCCCGGGCTGAAGATCGTCGCGCCCTCCGCGCCCGCCGACGCGAAGGGCCTGCTGAAGGCCTCCATCCGCGACGACAACCCCGTCCTCTTCCTCGAGCACAAGCGCCTCTACTCGATGAAGGGCCCGGCGCCGGCGAACGGCGCACTCGAGCCACTCGGCGAGGCCCGCGTGGTGCGCCAGGGCGACGACCTCACCGTGGTCACTGCGATGAAGGGCGTGCACGACGCGCTGGCCGCGGCCGACGAGCTGGCAGCGGACGGCATCGAGCTCGAGGTGATCGATCTGCGCACGCTGCGGCCGCTCGACCGCGAGACGGTGCGCGCCTCGGTGGCCCGCACCAACAGGCTTCTGGTGGTGGAGGAGGGGCCGCGCACCGGCGGCTGGTCCGCCGGCGTGCTGGGCGATCTCGCCGAGTACGCGCTCGAGGACCTCGACGACGTCTGGCGGCTCACCACCGCCGACGCGCCGATCCCCTACAGCCCGCCGCTCGAGGACGCCTTTCTTCCATCCACCGAGCACATCGTCCGCAGTGTCCGTCAACGACTCCGCAGGCTGATCGCCGCATGACCAAGGAGCAACATTGAGCACAGAGATCGACCGTCCCGTCCTCACAGAGCACGACCGCAAGGTCCACGTCGAAGACGTGGGGCCGAGCCATGGCGCACAGCCGGAAGACGGCAGGCCGGGCTGGATCGACATGGACGTGCGCTGGATCGTGACCCGCGACACCGTCGGCTCCGACGACTCGGTGTTCGGCATCACCTACTTTCCGCCGGGCAGCCGCCACGAGATCCACCGCCACGAAAATGCTGAGGAGGTGGAGTACCTGATCCAGGGCGAGGGCGTGGCGCGCGTGGGCGACGCCGACGTGGCGATGGGCGTCGGGGACACCGTGTACGTGTCGCGCAACGAGTACCACGGCTTCCGCAACACCTCCGACACCGAGACGGCCATCATGGCCTGGTACTACGCGGGTGCGGCCAGCCTCGACGAGGCGGGCTACATCACCGAGGAGCAGGACCGCCGGGACGCTTAGCCGTGCGAGCCGTCCGCTATCACGCCGCGCGCGACATCCGGGTCGAGCAGGTGCCCGAGCCCGACGGGCTCGGCCCACACGAGCTGCTGGTGTCGCCCCGGCTGTGCGGCATCTGCGGCACCGACCTGCACGAGTACGTCGCCGGCCCGATCGTCACGCCCACCGAGCCGCACCCGCTCACCGGCGCCCAGAACCCGCAGATCCTCGGCCACGAGTTCTCGGCGGACGTGCTCGAGGTCGGAAGCGACGTGGTGTCCGCCAGGCCGGGCGACCGCGTGGCGATCATGCCGCTCGCCTACTGCGGGCAGTGCTACTTCTGCGTGCGCGGGCTGAACCACCTGTGCACGCGAATGGGCTGTGTCGGCCTCAGCTGGGATTGGGGTGGGCTGGGCGAGCGTGCCGTCGTGCTCGACTACCAGGTGGCGGTCCTGCCAGACGAGCTGTCCTACCAGCAGGGCGCGCTGATCGAGCCGGCTGCGGTGGCGGAATATGGCGTCCAGCGCGGAGGGGTGCGCCCGGGCGACACGGTGCTGGTGACGGGCGGCGGCCCGATCGGAGCGCTGGCGGTGCTCGCGGCCCAGGCGGCCGGCGCCGGGGCCGTGTACCTGTCGGAGCCGAACGAGGTTCGCGCCCGAGGTGCGCAAGGCCTCGGCGCCACCGAGGTGTTCGATCCGGCGAGGACGTCCGTGCCCGAGGAGCTGAAGAGCCGCACCGGAGGCATCGGCGTGGACGTGGCGATCGAGTGCACGGGAAACGCTCGCGCCCTCGACGACTGCGTGATGTCCACCCGCCGCGCCGGCACGGTCGTGCAAACCGGACTGCACGTCGGGCCCGCCGAGGTGCGGCCCATGGTGTGGTCGGAGAACGACCTCACGATCGCCGGCACGTGGTGCTACCGCGTCTATGACTGGCAGCGCATCGCAGCTCTGATCCAGAGTGGCGCGTTCCCGGTGGAGCGGGTGATCAGCTCGCAGATAGCGCTGGATCAGACGGTGCCCGACGGGTTCGACGTGCTCGTCGACCCCGAGGGGCACGCCATCAAGGTCCTCGTCGAAGTCGGGTGATACCTTCGTCCCATCCCTAAGGGGGATGGAGGTGGCGAGCGAAGAACACGTCCCGGTGTTGATCGTGGGCGGCAGCATCGCCGGCCTCTCCACAGCGATGCTGCTCGGTATCCACGGCGTGCGGTCGCTGGTGGTCGAGCGGCACGGCGGGACGGCGATCCATCCGCGCGCGGCGCACTTCCACCTCCGCACGCTGGAGGTCTTCCGGGCCGCCGGCATCGAGGAGGAAGTGCGCCGCAAGTCGCTCGAGCAGTACGACTCCGACGGCGGCATCTCGGCGATCGAGTCGCTCGCCGGTAAGGAGATCGCGCAGTACATCCCCAGCCTGAACGCGGGCGCCGAGCTCGTGAGCCCGAGCCGGCGGCTGTTCCTCACCCAGGACGCGCTCGAGCCGATTCTGCGGAACCGGGCTTTGGAGGTGGGCGCCGAGCTGCGGTACGGCACCGAGCTGGCCGACTTCGAGGAGACGCCGGAGGGCGTGCTCGCCACGCTGCGCGACGAGGGGAGCGGCGACACGCACCGGGTGCACGCCGACTACCTCGTGGCCTGCGACGGCTGGCGCAGCCCGGTGCGCGAGCGGCTCGAGATCGGCATGGAGGGCCACGGGCTGATCTCCAACAGCGTCACGATCTACTTCCGCGCCGACTGCTCCGCGCTCGAGCGCGGGCGGACGGAGGCGGTGTTCTACGTCTTCAACGACGTGCTGCGCGGCTTCTTCCGCCTCGACCGAGGCTGGAAGGGCGGCTTCCTCGTGGTGAACACGCTGGGCGACACGTCGCGCCCCGAGGCCACCAACGTGTCGGAGGGAATGACGGACGAGCGTGCGGCCGAGCTGCTGCGCGCGGCGATCGGCGTGCCCGACATCCCCGTAGAGGTCGTGGACGTGGCCAGCTGGAAGGCGATGGCCGATGTGGCCACGAGCTTCCAGCGCGGTCGCGTGTTCATTGCCGGCGACGCCGCGCACACCATGCCTCCCAACGGCGGCTTCGGCGGCAACACAGCGGTGCAAGACGCCTTCAACCTGGCCTGGAAGCTCGCGTTGGTGGTGAATGGGGAGGCCGCCTCCGAGCTGCTCGACACCTACCACCAGGAGCGCCGGCCCATCGGCCGGCTGATGATCGAGCAGGCCTACTCGCGCTACGTCCTCCGCACGGCGCCGTACCTCGGCACCGACCACATCCAGCCGCTGGTGGACGATCTCAGCCTCGAGATCGGGCAGCGCTACCGCTCGGCCGCGGTGCTGCAAGACGGCGCGGCCGACGACGGCCTGCCGTACGTGGACCCGCGCGAGTCGCGCGCGCTGCCGGGCACGCGCGCACCCCACTGCTGGCTCGAGCGCGACGGCGACCGCATCTCCTCGCTCGACTTGTTCGGCCGCCGGTTCGTGCTGCTGGTGGGCGCGGAGGGAGACACGTGGCTCGGAGCGGACGCCCCAGTCGACGTCTACCGGGACGCTGCATTCCACGAGGCGTATGGGATCTCTCCTTCTGGCGCGGTGATCGTTCGCCCCGACGGCTACGTGGGTTGGCGCGCAAGCGACGGTGGCGACGCGTCACCGAAGCTGGTCGAGCGGGTGCTGGCGTCGCTCTTGTGCCGTCAACCCCAGATCGCGTGAGCCGCGTCCGCCACCAGACGAAGCTTGCGCTCCTGGGCATCCTCGCTGATCTCGTTGCCCATCGCGACGGAGGCGAAGCCGCACTGGGTCGATAGCGCCAGCTGCTCGCGCGGGAAGTGCTGCGCGGCCTCGTCCACGCGCCGCTTCAGCTCCTCGAGCGGCTCGAGCGCATCGTGCTTGGTGGACACGAGGCCGAGGACGACGACCTTGTCGTCGGGCAGGTCACGCAGCGGCTCGAACGTGCCCGAGCGCTCGTCGTCGTACTCGAGCAGGAACGCGTCGAAGTTGGTGGCACGCGCGAACAGCTGCTTGGAGATGTGCTCATAGCCGCCGGCGCTGATCCAGCGGCTCTGGTAGTTCCCCTTGCAGAGGTGCAGGCCGAAGCGCACCCCGGGAACCTCGGCCACCGCGTTGAGCATGTCCACTCCCTCGCTCATTACGCGCTCCACCGGGATCCCGGGCCGCTCCCAGCGATGGCGCTCCGACTCCTCAACCAGCTGGCCGAAGTCCGGCGCGTCGATCTGGATGTACTCGCAGCCGAGGTCGGCGAGCGCCTGCGCCTCCTCGCGCACGAGCTCCGCACCGTCGGCGAATAGCTCGAACGGGTCGTCGTACGCCGCCGTGGAGTGCTTGGGCGACCACATCGTGAAGAACATCAGCGGGCTCGGCAGCGTGACCTTCACGGGCTTGCGGGCGCGCGCACGCGCGTATGCGAACTCCTCGAGCGTGAGCATGCGCCGGCGTCTCACTCGCTCTGTGACGCACACTGGGCTGTGGAAGTTGATGTCCACCTTCCCCCGTTCGAGGTGGAACGGCACCGCCTCGCCTTCCTGGTGGGTCACGCCGTCGAGCGCGGCTGTGAACTGGTCGAAGAAGGTAAAGCGGCGCATCTCGCCGTCGGTGACCACGTCGAGGCCGGCGCCCTCTTGTAGAGCGATGCACTGGTCCACGGCGCGGTCCTCCACCTGCTTGAACTCGGCCGCGGTCATGCGGCCGGCATCGTGAGCTTGGCGCGCCTCCGCGAGATAGCCCGGGCGCAGCAGCGAGCCAAGTGAGTCGGCTCGAGGCGTTGCAGACATGTCACTCTCCTCCCAGACGGTCAGACAGGTAGTCCCAGTCCCTGCTGAAGCGATAGGAGTGGCGAACGGGCGGCTGGGGGGACTGAGTCTCGAGGAAACGAACCAGGCCGTCGCTCGTGTTCACGAACGAATGGATGCAGCCCACGCCGGTCCAGAAGATGTCGCCCGGGCCGAGCACGAAGCGCTGGTCGTCCGCCGTCGCTTCCACCTCTCCCTCGAGAACGAAGTAGCTCTCCTCGAGCGGGTGGTCGTGCAGGTGGGCGACCGCGCCGGGCTGGTACTCGACCATGAACAGCTGGTGCAGCGCCGCGCCCAGGCGGCCGTCCACCAGCATCTTCAGCGCGATGCCGCTGTAGGCGAGCAGCGCCGTGGCCATGCTGGCCGACACGGTCGGGGCGTCCACGGCCGCGCCCGCCTTGCGCTTGTCGAGGTCCAGGTCGTCGCGCCCCAAGCGGAAGAAGGTGTGGGTGCGTGGGTCGCGGATGTCGAGCGGAAGCGACTCGTCGTTCGGCAGCGGCTCATCCGTGAAGAATGTGTCCGGCGGCCCCGACAGGCGCGGGACCGGCGCCGTGGCCTCGTACCAACGCGCGCCCTCGCCAGCGCCGGTCGACCAGCCGTGCGGCACGCCGAGGGGGATCAGCCCGCAGTCACCCGCTTCCAGTGCGTAGGTGCGGCCGTCGAGCGTGAGCCGCGGCCGGCCCTCCAGGACGTAGAAGCTCTGCTCGTTGGAGTGCAGGTGGGTGCCGAGCTCGCCCTCCGGCTCCAGCGCGTACAACCCGATGCCAGTGTGCACCGCGCCCACATGCCGCCCGACCGGTACGGCGCACGTGAGCCCGCGGCTGTGGTCGCGCAGCGCTTCCGGCACGGTCGTTTCCATTTCACCGGCGCGCTCGACATGCCAGGCGCCGTCTGCCATCAGCCGAGGAGCCAGCCGCCGTCGAGCGGCAGGTTGATGCCGTTGGCCGCCGGGTTCTCGAGCAGGAACATCGCGGCGTCGGCCACGTCGTCCATCGTTGGCAGGTGCCCCGCTGGGGTGCGTTCGAGTGTCTGCTTGAGCACGGCGTCTCTGCCCTGCCAGGCGGGGCTGTCGCCCACGATCCCGGGATGGATCGCGTTTACCCGGATCGGCGCCAGTTCGAGCGCGAAGGTGCGCACCATGGTGGACACCGCGCCATTCACGCTCGTCACCGTGGTGGAGCCGGGATAGGGTCGGTCCTTGGCCAGCCCGCCGAAGAGCAGCACGGACGACCGCTCGCCCAGGCGCGAGTGCATCGCGCGGACCACCTCCGTGTAGCCAACCAGCTTGAGGGTGACGAGCCGCAGCGCTGCGTCCACGTCGTAGCCCTGAACCGTGTTGAAGTCGCGCTCGATGGCGCTCAGCACCAGGCGGTCGATCCCACCGACGCCGTTGAGGCGCCCGGCGATCTCGTGCGGGCTCGCCAAGTCGAGCCCGAGCCCGCTCGTGGCGCCGCCGATCTCGGCGGCCACCGCCTTCGCGCGCTCGGGGTCGCGGCCGGTGACGGTCACCTTCCTGCCTGCGGCGGCGCAGGCCTCAGCGAGCCGACGGCCGAGGCCCGACGTTCCTCCCACGATCAGCACTCCCTCAGCCATGACGCACCGGTCGAAGTGGATAGCGTTGCACGCGAATGGTCCGTCGCGTAGTCACGGGGCATGACGAGAAGGGCAGGTCGGTGATCCTCTCGGACGGCGCTCCGCCGGTGGTCCGCGAGATCGACGCGGATCGCACGAGCTTCTATGAGATCTGGAGCACCGACGACTCGCCCGCGCCGGTCGCCGCAGATGAGCCCGAGCCCACCGAGCGCGCGCTGCGGGTCTCACCGAGCCCGTACGGCACGAAGGTGCGCATCGTCGAGTTCGAGCCCGGCGCCGCTTCGCCGATGCACCGCACGCAGTCCGTCGACTACGGGATCGTGCTCGAGGGCGAGATGCACCTGGTGCTGGACGGCTCGGAGACGCGCGTCGAGGCGGGGACCGTCGTGGTTCAGCGGGGCACCGTCCACGCGTGGCAGAACCGCTCCGACAAGGTCGCCCGCATGATCTTCATCCTCGTGGCGGGCGGGTTCACGGAGGAGCTGAAGGCGCTCCTGCCCGCGGACGTGCTGTCCAGCCTGATGGACTAGGGCCCTGGCGCTAGGGCCCGCCGGGCGGGCCGCCGCCCGGGAAGGTGACCGGCTGCCCGCCGCCGCTCGTTGACGTCTGCTCGGAGTAGGTCACCGAGAAGGACGAGCCGCGGGAGGTGAGCGACGAGGGCGTGGCGCTGCCCGAGGCCGAGTCGCCGGGGAAGCTCGCGTTCTGCGAGGTCTGCCCGAGGGTGATCTTCGTGGTCTTCCACGCGGAGCTCGAGATCGAGTGGGTCCGGCCCTTGGCGGTGGTGGCCGAGGCGTGGGTGAAGCTGACCTTGCCGAAGTTGCTGAGCGGCAGCGTCTGGCAGTCGTTCGAGCTGGTGCACGAGGACGGCGCCTCCACGATCCAGTCGGCGGAGGAGACGTCCGGCGAGGACACGTACTTGGTGATCGTCGTGTCGCCGCCGCTGGTGAGGTCGCGGAGGCGGAAGCGCACGTCGTGGCCGCTTACGGTCACCGAGGCGCTGACCCGGTCGCCCGGGTGCACGGTCATGTGCACCGTGTGCGCCCCGGCCGGCAGGATCTCGTACCAGAAGTCGTAGGAGGCACTGCCGGAGCGCGAGCAGTTGGCGTCGATGCCCGTCTGCTCGAGGCCCGAGGAGTTCGTATCGAAGCCGCCCAGCCCGACCCAGACAGCCGAGTAGGCGGTCTGGCCGGCCGTGCAGGTGACCGTGGGCACCACCCAGTTGGCCGACACCCTGCGGAAGCGCGTGCCGGACGCCGCGTAGCCGGACCAGTTGGAGCTGGTGGCCGTCGAGACTGCCGCCGCAGCCGGCCTTGCCTGAAGGCCCGCGAGCAGTGCGGCCGCGACCAGTGCGAGCACCAGAAGCCGCAGAGCTCGCCGCTTTGCCCAGGAAGACGGCGCTGTCACTGCGTCTCCCGGTGTCGCACGGTCGCGGTCACACCAAGACTTTCGAGCACGTCCCTAAGACGAACATCAGCTCCGTCTTAACGTTTACTGAGAAGCGGTGGCCGTGATCTGCGTGGCGGTGACCACTCCGCTCGAGCTCTTCGACCCCTGGATCACCACGCTGTCGCCGGGGTGGATCGCTCCCGAGCTCGCTGTCGCGGAGCGCGTGATCTTCGAGTTGCTCGTGGTCTTGACCTTGATCGTGTTGCCGTTCGAGTCGGTCACGTAGAGCGTTTTGCCGTCCTTGCTCTTCACGGAGCCCACCGTCGCGTTCGACTGCTGCTGGCCGCCGAAGCCGGCGGGAGGACCGCCGGACGCGCCGCCGCCGGGGAACCCGGCGCGGGCGCCGCTCGAGCTGCTCCCACCCTGTGCCTTCTGCACCTCGACGCCGCCGATGAACCCGGCCGCGGCGATCAGGCCGGCCGCTAGCGCGGCTCTCACCGGAGTCACCAGCTTGCGCCGCGGGCGCTCCGGTAGTTCCTGCTCCAGCTCGTACTCGTGCTCTAGGACTGTCATTCGAACCTCAGTGCCTCGATCGGTCGCAGGGACGCCGCTCGCGCGGCCGGATAGGTGCCAAAGAAGAGGCCGCAGAGGAGCGCGGCGCCGAAGGCCAGGAAGATCGAGTAGAGAGCGATCGACGGCTGGACGCCGACGATCTTGAACTGGCTGCCCACGATGCCGGCCACCACGCCGGTCACGCCGCCGAGGAGCGACACCAGCACGGCCTCGGTGAGGAATTGGCTGAGGATGTCGGAACGCCGCGCGCCGATGGCCTTGCGAATGCCGATCTCGCGCGTTCGCTCGGTGACGCTGACGAGCATGATGTTCATCACCCCGATCCCGCCCACGAGCAGCGAGATGGCGGCCACCGCGCCGAGCAGCGTGGTGAACACCTTCGTGCTCTTGCTCGACGCCTCGCGCACCGAGCCCTGGTTGGTCACCTGGAAGCCCGGGTTGGACGTGTCCGTGACCTTGTGCCGCGTCTCGATGAGTGAGGTGACCTCGGCCTGCGCCGCGTCGAGCGTGTCGGCCTTCGTGGCCTGGATCGTGATGTTGCTGAGGCTGCCGTAGCCCGTGATCGAGTCCTGCACGGCGGTGATCGGGGCGATCACCACGTCGTCCTGGTCTTGGATGCCGTTCGAGCCCTTGGACTTGGTCTCGCCGATCACCTCGAAGCTCGTCCCGTTCACCCGCACGGTCTGGCCCACCGGGTCCTGACCCGAGAACAGGTTCGACGCCACGGTGGGCCCGATCGCCACGTAGCGCTTGTGCCTCTTCACGTCCTGCGACGTGAACATCTGGCCTTCGGCCAGCTGGTAGTCGCGCGCCTCCGTGTAGGTCGGCGTCGTGCCGACGAACGTGGACGGCGAGTAGCTGGTGGATCCCGCAACCAGCGTCGTGGAATCGGCGTTGACCACCGGCGAGGCGCTCTTCACGTCGGGG
>JBKPDA010000314.1:0-8394 GCA_046727635.1 Actinomycetota bacterium
GTGACGCGCACCACGCTCTTGCTGGTTGGGTCCGCGCTGCGCTTGACGAGCCCATCGCCGACCGCGCGATCGATTAGGCCGACGGCGCTGTGGTGGCGTAGCACGAGGTAGTCGGCGATCTCGCCGATCGTGGGCCCTGCCGGGTCGGGGTGGCCCTTGATCGCGAGCAGCAGCTGGTGCTTCGCCGGCGTGAGCCCGGCGGCTTGCGCCTGCTGCTCGCTCCAGCGAAGGAAGCGCCGCAGCCCGGTGCGCAGCTCGAGGAGGTGCTCAAAATCGGATTGCTCAAGACCCATATCGTGTTACGATATCGGGTTACGTTTCTGTTCGCGGGAGAATAGCCGTGCCTTCCGCCGGATGAGGATTCCCCCCGGCTCGGGGCAGTGGTAATGGGCACCGGCATCGTGTCGGTCGCGCTATCACTGGCCCATCAGGATGTGCTCTCGCGGATCGGCTTGCCCTGACCGTGGCAGCATGGGTGGCGCTCGGGATCCTCACGGGCTTACGACTTGTGCGGGATCGACCGGGAGTGAGCGCTGACGCCCGAACCCCAGCCGGTCTCACCGTGGCGCTGCGCAGCGCACTTAGAAGATCGTCTCCAATCCATCCGCTGCGGCGATGGCCTCCTCCATCGAGTAGGTGGCGTGGATCTTCGTCGTGTTCCACTGGATGAGCCGGCTCTGGAGGATGAAGCTCCGAACCACCTCGATGTCGTCCGCCTCGACGACCGCGAGCACGACGTGATCGGGTCCGAAGATGCGCAGGGTGACGATGTCGACGCCGAGCTGCTCCGCCAGTTGTGGAATCTGCGCCGCACCCTCCTTCAACATCTGCCGCGTCTGGGCGTTGGAAGTTGGGCACAGCTCCGGCGGATGCTGGGCTATGACGGCGAACGTTGGCATGACGTTTCTCCTTTGGGATGGCCTGCGATTCGCCGCCGCAGGTGGCGAACGCGAGCGCTGAGCCTCGCCGACGCCGCCCCGGCGACCAAAAGAAGCACCGGGCCGAGAGACCCAAGCGTCTCTTCGAGTGGGATGCCGGCGACGTGAGCGACTGGACTGCCCATCATTGGAAGATCTCCGTCGTGCAGTCCCCGCCTTCGAGGCGCACCTCGTGCGCTCGGGCGGGACCGTCGGGGCGGTCGTGGAAGTCGACGAAGAAGTCGGGGTCGAGCTCCATGCCGCCCTCGGGAGCGCAGTGGACCCGCAGCAGCCAGGAGCGGAGCCCGGGGTAGAACTGGTTGTCCCAGGTCGAGTAGAGCGAGTTCGTGACGTAGAGCCGGTGGCCGTCCAGCGACAGCTGGATCATCTGCGGTCCGCCGCTCAGCTCCCGATCGCCGTCGCTCGGCTTGCCGAGCAAGCCGCCGAGCTGGAGCTGCCCGGTCAGCCGTGGATGAGCGGGGTCGGAGACGTCGTACTGGCGCAGCTCGCCATGCAGCCAGCTCGAGAAGTAGAGGAAGCGGTCGTCCATCGACACGACCAGGTCGGTGATGAGTGCCGGAGCTGGGAAGGGGAAGCCCTCGACGTCCACGGGCTCGGTGATGATCACCGGCTCGGCGCTGTAGGCCCCGTTCGAGCGGTGGAAGCGCCAGACGACGCTCGAGAGCGTCGCGCCGATGAAGCCCTGGTCCTGCTCGGGATCGTGCAGCCAGCGCACCTCGAGCGGAACGAGACCCTGCTCGCCGAGGTCGATCGTCTGCTCGAGTCGCCGCTCGCCGAGGTCCCAGAAGTGGACTCTCTGGCCGTAGCGACCCGCCGCCACGTCCGCGGGGTCGAAGCCCTGCTCATAGGCGTTGGGCTCGCCGAACTCCGAGGACATCAGGGCGTTCTTGCGCGGCTGGTACCAGAAGTCGTAGCCCAGCGACGGCGCTCGTCCCCCGTTCTCCCAGCGGCCCTTCACCTCGAAGGTCCGCGCGTCGAGCACCGCAAACCCGCCGGCGCCGCCACCATCGCAATCGCCGAGCATGCTGATCACGACGTTGTCACCCGGCATGCAGTGGACAGTGTGCGGGCGCGTGTAGCCGGTCTTCTCCGCGAGCTCCTCCGGCTCGATCACCTTCTCGATCTCAGGGCGGCGCGGATCGTTCGCGATGTTGATCACGTGGATGCGCGACGACCGAAAGCCCGGGACGATCAGGTGCGAGCGATCCGGTCCGTGGCAGGCCGAGCTGCAGCGGTTCCAACCGAAGTGATGCAGCTCGTCCCCGACTTCGGGCATCGGCGTCTCATGCACCACGCGGCCGCCTTCGGCGTCGACCACCGCGAGGAAGTCGGGCGCCTCCACCCCCGTGCCTCGGTGCAGGCACGCGACGTAGAGCAGCTCCTCCGCGGGCGCCCTCTGTGCCTCTTCTGGTGAGGCGTAGAACTTCGCCATCGTCGCCCTCCTTGGGGGCTTGCAAACTTGTCGTGAGGAGGGTGGAGCCCGAGCGCTTCCGTCGCCTTGGCGGGCGTTTGGTGCCAGCTTGGCGTGAAGGGATCAGACCTCTTCGGCCATCGCCAGCAAGTCGTCGCGGGATACCTGGCCCGCCAGGTCGGGGTGGACCTCCTCGATGTGCCGGGTGGCTTCGTCCACCAGCTCATCCTCGGTCTCACCCCGCGAGACGTAGCCGCAGTCGCAGTTGATCAAGTAGGACATGGCTCGCCCGGATTGTCCCTTGTGAGCCTTGGCGCTAGCTTGGGGCGGTGTCCGATGGCGAGCCACAGCGAGAGGGCACGCGGATCCAGCTCTGCGGGTCCTTCGTGGTCCGGGTCGCTGGTCGACGGATCGACCACGAGCTCCCGGGGAGACAGGGGCGCGTCCTGTTCGCGTATCTCGCCGTCAACCGCGACCGAGTCTCCAGCCGCGACGAGCTCGCCGAGGCGCTCTGGCCGCGAGGGCTTCCGTCAGCTCCCGACCTGGCACTCTCGGCGCTGCTATCGAAGCTGCGACGGCTGCTCCCCGACGGCGCCCTCCAGGGCCGCAGCGCGATCCGCCTGGAGCTGGGACGCCACGCGAGAGTGGACGTCGAGGCGGCGCGGGATGGAATCCATCGCGCCGAGGCGCTGATCGCCGCTCATGACTGGTACGGGGCGGCCGGCCCCACACTCGTGGCGCACAACATAAGCCAGCGCCGCTTCCTGCCGGGCGAGGAGGGTGACTGGATCGAGGAGCTGCGACGAGAACTGGCGGAGATCCAGGTCAGGGCCTTGGAATGCACCGCCAGGCGCAGCCTGGGCATCGGCGGACCCGAGCTTGCCGTGGCCGAGCGTACGGCCCGCCGCCTGATCGATCTCTCGCCCTACAGGGAGAGCGGCTATGCGGTGCTGATGGAGGCGTTCGAGAGCGAGGGCAACCTCGCGGAGGCCCTGCGCGTCTACGAGAGCCTCCGTGGACTACTGCGCGAGGAGCTGGGCGCCGCTCCTTCGCCCGCAGTTCAGCGAGTCCACGAACGCTTGCTCACCCACGGCTCGATCAGCTAGTGGGGGGAGCAGGATTCGAACCTGCGTAGGCTAAGCCAACGGGTTTACAGCCCGTCTCCTTTAACCACTCGGACATCCCCCCGAGCGGCTGTCGATTCTAGAGAGCGCGGCGAGCCGCGTCCGGGCTCCTCGAGGGCCAGCGCGCCTGAGGTGATCGCCAGCGCCGCCGGGAGCAGGACCGCCGGAATCGCGATCCGCAGCAGCAGGAGGTGCAGGGCGACTTGGCGCAACCCGGCCCGACTGATCCGACCGCCGTCCCCCTGTCTAATCTGGCCGCGGTGGCAGACCTACCCGCGCACGAGGCGCGCCGCGTGGCGCTGACTACGGCAGTCCGCGACACCGATCACATTCCCAAGGTCGACGACGCGGGCGACGTGAGGATCCTTGAAAGCGGCCGTGTGCAGGTAATGCACAACGGCTTGCTCGTCGAGTACGGCTGCTACCACGGCGAGATGATGGCGGAGATCATCCGCGTGCTTCGCGGCCATCACGAGCCGCAGGAGGAGGCCGTCTTCCACCAGCTTCTGACGCGCCTCGGCGAGGAGACCACCGACGGGGCGTACACGATGGTCGAGTTGGGGAGCTTCTGGGCCTACTACTCGATGTGGTTCAACCGCGCCTTTCCAGGCGCCAGGAACATCATGGTCGAGCCCGACCCGGTGAACATCGACGTGGGACGACGGAACTTCGCGCTCAACGGCATGACCGGCAGCTTCGTCCACGGTGCGGTGGGCTTCGACCATGGCGGCACCGTGTGGCTACCGTGCGAGAGCGATTGGCGGGTACGGAAGATCCCAACCGTGACCATACCCGGGCTGATGTCCGAGCATCAGATCGAGCACCTTGATCTGATTCTCTGCGACACCCAGGGCGCCGAGATCGGCGTGCTGGAGTCCTGCCTCGCCTCAATGTCTGCCGGGCGGATCCGCTTCGTCGTCGTCTCCACGCACCATCACACGATCACGGGCGATCCGCTGACCCATCAGCGATGCCTCGAGCTCCTCAGCCACGCCGGCGCTCGGATCATCGCCGAGCACTCGATCGCGGAATCCTGCAGCGGGGACGGGCTGATCGCAGCATCGATGGATCCGCGCGACGCCGGCTTCACCATCGAGGTCACCCACGTGCGAGCCAAGAACTCGATCTTTGGCGAGCTCGAGTATGACCTAGCCAAGGCTCAACGCTGGAGCGGCCCTTTGCGTCGCTTCGGTGCGCAGGCGCTCTCGCGCGCGCGGGACCTCTTCAGGCGACAGCGCGCCCCCCGGTGACCACCACTGGTCCTGAGAGCGGCTGTCGATTCCAGAGAGCCCGGCGACCAGTGTCAGGGGCGGAGCCGTCGCAGTCGCGCGCCAAGTTCCGTGGTCCAGTCGCCACCCTGTAGCTCCCCAGGACTACGGCGTCGGCGGGCGGTGCTCCACGAACGCGACGCATTGCCCCTGGTTCTTGAACCCGAACCGCTGCCAGCCGCCGTTCTTGCACTGCTCCTTGGAGGTCGGCGACGGTGGCGCGTCAAACACCACGGCGCGGCCCTCCGTCAACCTGATCCCGCTTATCGCTCCGCCAATCGGCGCGGGACAGTCCGTAGTGGAGGATGGGGCGCCCTCGCTCATGAGGTCGGCGCCATTGCCGCCCTTATCCACCAGCTCCAGCACGTCTGGGATGAATCCAAAAGCCAGGACTTGGAGGACGGCGGTTGTCGGTGCGGTGGGAGTGCCCGCGCCTTGGTCGGGACCCGTGATGCGCAAGCACGTCACGTTCCCCGAAACCGCCAATCCGCCGATGGCAAAAGAGACGCTTCCGCTTGCGTTTTCGCCCGCGGCGCCGCTTTGCGCCGTGATGTTGATGTCGTGGATTGTGACCGGGAAATGAAGCCCGGGGATCGTGAACACTTCGCTGCTGCCCGTTGCCGTGACGGTGTCCAACGGCGGACTTGGGGGTGGTTTGGGCGCCGCAATCGCGGCGCTCGTCCCTCCAGCGAATGACAGACACAGCGCGGCGAGCCCCAGCGCTACGCGAGCTGGACGACGGCAGTTCATCGGTCCTCGTTCAACCGCTCGGACATCCCGAGCGGTTGCCGATTCTAGACCGACGCGTCCTTCAGCCGCTGCGCCTCGGGCAGGCTCTCCAGCTTCTTGAGCGTGTTGTTCTCGATCTGGCGGATCCGCTCGCGAGTGACCCCGAACGCGCGGCCCACCTCCTCGAGGGTCCGGGCCTGGTGGCCCTTGAGGCCGAAGCGCATCTCGATCACCTCGCGCTCGCGCGCGGGCAGCGCGTCGAGCGCCTTGCGCACGTTCTCGCGGCGCAGGTTCTCCACCGCCAGCTCGAACGGCGACTCGGCGGTCTCGTCCTGCACGAAGTCCCCGAGCTCCGAGTCCTCTTCCTCGCCGATCGGCTTCTCCAGCGAGATGGGCAGCTGCGACATGCGCAGGATGTCCTTCACCTCGCGCGCGGTGCACTCGAGCTCGCGGGCGATCTCCTCCGGAGTGGGCTCGCGCCCGAGGTCCTGCACCAGCTGGCGCTCCACGTGCACGACCTTGTTGAGCTTCTCGACCATGTGCACGGGGATGCGGATGGTGCGCGCCTTGTCGGCTATCGCGCGCGTCACTGCCTGGCGGATCCACCAGGTGGCGTACGTGGAGAACTTGTAGCCGCGCCTGTAATCGAACTTCTCGACGGCGCGGATCAGCCCGAGCGATCCCTCCTGAATGAGGTCCAGGAACGTCAGGCCGCGGCCGAGGTAACCCTTCGCGATCGACACGACGAGGCGCAGGTTGGCCTCGATCATGTGCTGCTTCGCCGACATGTCCCCGCGCTCGATGCGCTTGGCGAGCCCGACCTCCTGCTCGGCCGTCAACAGGCCGACGCGCCCGATCGAGCGCAGATAGAGACGAAGCGAGTCGAGGCTGGGCTCGACCGTGAGGTCGATCTCGACCTTCTTCGGAAGCGAGGGGTCCTTCTCCGCGGGGAAGGGCTGGTCCGGCGTGACGGGCTTGCCGTCCTGAGAGACGATCTCCACACCATGCTCGACCAGATGCGCGTGCAACTCCTGCACCTGCTCTTTCGTGACCTCGACCTCCTCGAGGCACGACGCAATCTCCTCGTAGGTCAGGTACCCGCGCTCGCGGCCCTCGCTTACAAGAAGCTGAAGCTCTTCGATCTCGCTGAACGGAGCGTCCGCCTCTGTCGGCTCGAGAACACCCACGTCTTCCTTTGCGCTCAACCCTCTCTCCTAGATGCGTTGTTTCACGCCCAGAAAGGCGGCCTTACGAACCCGCGGACCTCTTATGTTCCTGCGATACGCGGTGTCCACCGCGACGGGCTGAGCCAATAGAAATCCGGGCCCCAGATGGGCGCCCGGTGCATCGAGCCTGGGGCCACTATACCTTCGATTGCGCGTATTGCCACCAATCTGAACGGCTATCTTGCAAAGCGCGCCAATGAGTCGCGAGACCCCCACCGTCCAAGACGTCCAAGCGCGCCGCCCCACCACGCACGTGTCGCTGTCACGCGTAGGCGTGACCGGCGTTGAGAAGGTGGTGCGCATCCGGTCGAACGGAGACGAGCAGCTCTTCTACGCCGAGCTCGAGTGCTACGTGGATCTCGGGCCCAAGCAGAAGGGCGCGCACATGTCGCGCTTCGAGGAGACCGTGAACGAGACGATCGAGGAGGTCGTGCTCGGCGAGGCCTTCAGGGCGGAGACGCTCGCCACCCACATCGCCGAGCGCGTTCGCGAGCGTCAGGGCGCGCGGCGCGCCGAGGTGACGATCAAGGCGCGCTACCCCGAGCACAAGCCCACACCCGTCTCAGGCGTGCCCACGCAGGAGCTGTACACCATGCTCGGCTCGGCGGTCAGCTCAGAGACCGGCACGCGACGGCTGATTGGCGTGCAGGCTCAAGGCATGACCGCCTGCCCGTGCGCCCAGGAACTGGTTGCGGCCCGCGCGACCGAGCGGCTGGCCGCGGACGGGTTCACCGACGACGAGATCGAGCGCGTCCTGGAGCACGTGCCGGTGGCCACCCACAACCAGCGCGGCCTCGGCACCCTCTACGTCGGCTGCCCCGAGAGCTGCCCGAACCAGATCGAGGCCGCCACGCTGCTGCGGATCGTCGAGGAGTCGATGAGCTCGGAGATCTACGAGCTGATGAAGCGGCCTGACGAGGTCGAGATCGTGGAGAAGGCGCACCGGCGCCCGCGCTTCGTGGAGGACTGCGTCCGCGAGATGATTCGCATGGCCGTGGACGAGTTTGCCAGCCTCGGGCCGGGCGCGTTCGTGTTCGCCCGCCAGGAGAACCTCGAGACCATCCACCAGCACAACGTGGTGGCCGAGCGCTTCGGGCTGATGGATGAGCTCGAGCGCGAGATCGCCTCGGACGCCATCGTGCCTCACCACGTGAGCATGCGCGAGTGGCTCGACGGGGCGTAGACCGCGCGTAGAACATCCGTGTAAGCGCCACCCGAAGGCTTGCGAGCCGTGCGATAGTGGCCGATCGCACAAGGAGGTGGCTTGAATGCTCACACGGATCCGACTCTCACAGGACGCCGCGATCGTGCTCGGATTGGCACGCACGGCCGTTCCGTTCGCCTCGTCGTTCGAGGACGAGGCCGAGCGCTGGGTGCGCGTGCTGAGGATGCACGGGCAGGTTGGACTGGCGATGCAGGCGCTCGGGGTCGGCGAGGCGCCGCTCGAGACTTCTGCCGCGCCCACCGCGGTGAGCATCACTCGCAGGCGTGACGACAGGGGCCGCGTGGTCAGCGAGGTGGAGCAGCGCTCGATGCAGCTCGCCGCCGAGCGCGGCGGACAGCTCGTGAGCACCGTGGACGTCTTCTTCGCGGTGCTGGACATCTACGCCGGGGCGCTCGACCGGGCTCTCTACAGCCGCGGCACCACCCGGCTCGAGCTGATCGGGGAGCTGTTCGCGAACGGCGCTCCCGTGCCGG
>JBKPDA010000315.1:0-8152 GCA_046727635.1 Actinomycetota bacterium
GGGGTCTGTATCTCTTTGTGGATCTTTTTGTCCTTGGCCACGTCCGTGCCGGCGTCGCAGTCGGCCTTTGAGGAGAGATCGCCGGGGGCGCGCGTGAAGAACGCTCCCTGCACGAGCCCGCGCACCGCCTCCGGCGTCACGCCTCCGTGGCTGAGCAGGACGTCGACCCCCGCGTCCTCGGCCACGATGGCGTCGAACGGGCTCGGATGTTGATCGGTGTCGAGCTGTAGCAGGACCTTCTTCACGCGTGGCCTCGGCCCGTGGCCGGGCGCCGGCGAATCGCCCGGCTACGCCTCCACGCCGGCGGCAAATGGGTGGCGCGCTTCGGCCTCCTTCTCGATTACGGTGCGCGCGGCGGGCTCGCCGGCCATCGCGCGCGCGATCGACTCCTTCGTCGCCTGGTAGTTCCAGTCGAAGATCTTCTTGTCGTCCTCGGCCTCCCAGTGGATGAAGACACCCACGATGATGCAGAGATCCTCGGCCTCCCCCTCAGGAATCACCCCATCACGCACGGAGTCGACGACGCCCCGTGCGACCGCCGCCTGGGCCGGCCCGAACATCTGCCCCACCTGCTTCTCGCCCTTGATCGTCACCTTGTTGGCGATGATCGTGTCCGGCTTGGCGGGCAGGTTGGGCGCCACGACGGCGAGCAGGTTCGTGTGCCCCTCCTTCTGGTTCAGGAGTGCGCTCGCGAACGCCTCGCCGACCGGCCCGGTCTTGGATCCGATCAACAGATCGATGTGGGCGACTTCGGCACCGTCACCAACCAGCGACTCTCCAACCGACAGCGTCCTGGCCATTGCCTTCCTCTCCGTTGGTTCTCCGCGGTACCCAGGGTCTCCCGGGACCGCCAGCCGGCTCCCTCACCCGCGGCGAACGCCGAAGCTCCCGCGCGCAGGCGGGGCGCGAGTTTAGCGCGGATTCCGCGTCCGGCACAGGTGCTCGCAGGCCACTCGGGGGTATGCTGCGGGACCGCGGATGATTGAGCTGGCGACGACTTGTGCCGGCTGCGGATGTGGATGCGACGACATCGAGATCGCGGTGGCCGCCGGGACGCTCGAGCGCGTGATCCGCACCTGCGCGATCGGCGACGAATGGTTCGCCGAGCGGACGGCCGAGGCGCCTCCGATCGCCCGCGTCGACGGCCGCGAGGTCGACTTCGCCGATGCCGTAGAGGTGTCGGCCGCGATCCTCGGGGAGTCCCGGCTTCCGCTTTTGTGCGGCCTCGGCCAGACCGACTGTGAGAGCCAGCGCGCGGCCGTGGCGCTGGCCGAGGCGATCGGCGCGGTGATCGATCCCTCCGGGCCCCTCGTCGACGGAGCCGTCGGTGCAGCTTCGCAGGCAATTGGCTTGAGCACGGCCACGTTCGGCGAGCTCCGCGATCGGGCCGAGGTCGTCGTCGCCTGGCGCGCGGACCCGGTCGCCTCCAACCCCCGGCTGCTGCCACGCCTCCGCTTCGACCGCGCCGGACGTGCGGCCGAACGCACGCTCGTGGTCGTCGACGCGGAGCGCACGGCGACCGCCGACGAGGCCGACGAGTTCATCGAGCTGCCGCCCGAGCTCGACTTCGAGGCGCTCTGGGCCATGCGTGCGCTGGTGCGCGACATCCCGCTCGACGGCGACCTCACAGCTCGCCTGCCGCTTGATGCCCTCGGGCAGCTCGTGGGTCGCCTCCGCGCGTGCGACTACGGTGCGCTGCTGCACGGCTCCGGGCTCGCCGCGAGCCGGTCGACGTACGTCAACGCGCTGGCGCTGCTCGCCCTCGTGCGCGACCTGGCCCCCATCGCGCACGTCGTCGTGCTGCCGCTGCGGCAGGACGGCAACGCGCGCGGCGCCGAGGACGTGCTCGCCTGGCAGACCGGCTACCCGGCGGCGGTGAGCTTCGCGCGGGGGCACCCGCGCGCGCGACCGGGCGAGTTCAGCGCCGCGGGCCTCCTGGAGCGGGGCGAGACGGACGCGGCGCTCATCGTGGGCTACGACGCGCTGGGCCACCTCCCGCCGCGGGCGGCGGACCACCTGCGCCGGATCCCCACGATCGTCCTCGACCCGCGCGCCACCGAGACCGCTGCGGCCGCTCGCGTCGCGTTCGCGCCGGCTGCCGCCGGCGTGCACCGCGAGGGCACGGTCCACCGCATGGATGGCGTGCCCCTCCCGCTCCGCGCGCCGCTGGCATCCGCGCGGCCGGGGGACGCGGAGGTGCTGGTCGCGATCGCGGCGCGCGTCGCTCGAGTAGCGGGGAACTAGCGCCGCATGCTGCGCATCGCGCAGGGCCGTGTTTACGATCCGGCCAACGGGGTCGACGGCGAGGTGCGCGACGTCTGCCTGGAGGGCGGGAGGGTGGTGGAGAAGCTGCCCTCGCACGCCCCGCGCATCGACGCCCGCGGCATGGTCGTGATGCCGGGCGGGGTGGACATCCACTCCCACATCGCCGGCCCGAAGGTGGGCGCGGCCCGCAAGCTCACTCCTGAGGAGCACCGCGCCGACGTGCTGGACCGCACCGCGGTCACGCGCTCGGGCACGGGCGGGACGGTGCCGTCGAGCTTCGCGACCGGGTACCGCTACTCGCTCCTCGGCTACACGACGGTCGTCGACGCCGCCACCCCTCCGCTCGCGGCGCGCCATACGCTCGCCGAGCTCCGCGACACGCCGATCGTCGACAAGGCCTTCCTCGTGCTGATGGGCAACAACCTGCCGCTGTTCGAGCTCATCCGCGAGGGGGGTCGCGACGGCGCGGGCACCGTGACCGAGGCCGTCGCCTGGTGGCTCGAGGCGACGGGCGGCTACGGCGTCAAGCTGGTGAACCCGGGCGGGGTCGAGATGTGGAAGCACGGCAACCGTAACGTGACGTCGCTCGACGACGAGGTAGCTGGGCTGGGCGTCACGCCGCGCCGCGTGCTGGAGGCGATCGCCACCGCGGTGGACGAGCTGGGTCTCCCTCACCCCGTTCACGTCCACTGCAACAACCTCGGGGTGGCGGGCAACTGGCGAACCACGCGCGACACGCTCGAGACCCTGCAGGGCCGGCGGGCGCACCTCGCCCACCTGCAGTTCCACGCGTACGGCGGGACGCCGGGCAAACGGCCCCGCTCGCGCGCGCCGGAGCTGGCCGAGCACCTCAACGCGCATCCCGAGCACAGCGCCGACGTCGGCCAGGTGATGTTCGGGCCCGCGACGACGCTGACCGCGGACGCCCCGGTCTCCGCACTGCTGCGCGAGATCACGGGTGGCAAGTGGGTGAATGCCGACCTCGAGGCGGAGACCGGCTGCGGCATCGTGCCCTTCGCCTACCGCGAGCGCAACTACGTTCATGCGCTCCAGTGGGCCATTGGCCTGGAGCTGTTCCTTCTCGGTCGCGACCCCTGGCGGGTCGTGCTGTCAACCGATCACCCCAACGGCGGCTCGTTCCTGAGCTACCCGCGGCTCATCCGCCTACTGATGGATCGCGAGTTCCGAAACGAGCAGATCGGCCGCGTCAACCAGAAGGCGATACGGCGCACGGTGCTCCGGGACCGGATCGAGCGCGAGTACACGCTCGGAGAGATCGCGATCATCACCCGCGCCGGGCCCGCCAGGCTGCTCGGACTGGCCGACAAGGGCCATCTCGGCGTCGGCGCCGACGCCGACGTGACGGTCTACCAAGAGCACACGGATCGCGAGCAGATGTTCGCCACGCCACGCTATGTCATCAAGGGCGGGCGGGTGATCGTTGAGGACGGTGAGCTTCGCGAGGCCCCGGCCGGGGACCTCCTGCGGGTCGAGGCGGACCACGATGGAGCGATCGAGCGCACCCTGCGACCGCTGTTCGAGGAGCACTACAGCGTGCAGCTCGCGAGCTACCCGGTGCGCGAACCGTGGCTGCTCGAGCCCGCGCGCAGGATCCCCGCCCAGCGCGCCGGGAGCGGGCGATGAGACTGTCCGACACCGAGGTCGTCGACACCTTCGCCGAGGCCTTCCCGATGTGGGGAGCGCGGATCGTCATCACCGCGGAGAGCCCCGGCTGGGCACACGAGGCCGCCCGCTCGCTGACGGGGTTCGCCACGTCGGTGATCGGCTGCAAGTGTGAGGCCGGCATCGAGCGCGAGCTCGATCCCACCGAGACGCCCGACGGCCGGCCCGGGGTCAGCGCGCTGCTGTTCGCGGGCGATCGGGAGGGGCTGGCCAAGCGGCTGGTGGAGCGCGTCGGCCAGAGCGTGCTCACCTGCCCGACGACGGCCTGCTTCAGCGGGCTGGACGGTTCGGAGACGGTCGACGTCGGTGGTCAGCTGCGCTTCTTCGGCGACGGCTACCAGGCCAGCAAAGTGCTCGATGGCCGCCGCTATTGGCGCGTGCCGGTGATGGAGGGCGAGTTCCTGGTGGAGGAGCGCTTCGCCATCGCCAAGGGGGTGGCGGGCGGAAACATCATCATCCTCGGCCGCGACGCCGCCGGCACGCTGCGCGCGGCGGAGGCGGCGGCCGCGGCGATGCGCACTGTGCGCGACGTGATCCTGCCCTTCCCGGGCGGCATCGTCCGCAGCGGCAGCAAGGTCGGGTCCCGCTACAGCGCCCTGGTCGCGTCGACCAACGAGTTGCTGTGCCCCACGCTGCGGGCGCAGGTCCCGCACACCGACGTGCCGCCAGACGTCGAATCGGTGCTGGAGATCGTCATCGACGGCCTGACCCTCGAAGCCGTTCGCGACGCCATGGCGAAGGGCCTCGAGGCCGCCGCCCGGACAGGGGCCAGCCACGTGACGGCCGGCAACTACGGAGGCAACCTGGGGCCGTTTCGCATCGACCTGCGGGACCTCGTGCCGGCTGCACGGGATCGCTGATGCCGCTGACGCTCACGCTACGCGGACCGCCGACTGTGCCGCTCGAGACAGAGGGCCTCACTCCCGACCGGCTCGCCACCAGCCGGGCCGGCGAGATCGAGGCGCTCCCCGTCTGGCACGGCAACCGGCGGGCGCAGCTCGCCGACTTCTTCGCGGTCTCGGGCAGCGGCGACGAGGAGCTGCGGGTCGAGGGTGACCTGCGCCGCGTCAAGTTCCTCGGGGCGGGCATGACCGGCGGCCGGTTGGTCGTCGCGGGCGATGCGGGGATGCACACCGGCGCGGACATGCGCGGCGGCGAGCTGGTCGTCGATGGCGACGTTGGGGACTTCGCGGGCGTCGGCATGCGCGGCGGGAGGCTCGTAGTTCAGGGCTCCGCCGGCCACCAGCTCGGCGGCGGACACCCGGGCGAGCGCGCCGGGATGCGCGGCGGGGAGATCCTTGTCCACGGGGACGCCGGCGACCAGCTCGGCGCCGGCCTCCGGCGCGGGCTAATCGCCGTGGCGGGGCGCACGGGCGAGGCCGCCGGGCTGCGCATGCTGGCGGGCACGATCGTCGCGCTCGGCGGGCTCGGCTCCCGGCCGGGCGCGGCCATGCGGCGGGGCACGATCGTGGCCATGTCGCAGCTGACGCCGCTGCCCACCTTCTCCTACGCCTGCTCGTACCGCCCGCCCTTCCTGCGCCTGTACCTGCGCCACCTGCGCGCGCTCGGCCTGCCCGTGACGGACGAGCAGATCGAGGGCCGCTACGCGCGCTGGTGCGGCGACGGCCTCGAGCTGCGGCGGGGGGAGATCCTCATCCTCGAGACCCACGCTTGACGTCACATCGCCGCCTCGAGCAGCGCCGCGGCGATGGCCGCGGCGAGGTCGGCGCCCTTCCCGCCCGGTGCGCACGCGAGGTGGCCGGGGACCGCCAGGCGGAGCGACGAGGTGAGCAGGATCGCGTCGGCGCGCGCGAGGCGCTCCAGCGAGAGCCGCTCCTGGGCGGCCTCCAGGCCAAGCCCGGCGGCGAGGCCGAGCAGCCGGGCGCGCGTCACGCCCGGCAGGATGCGCCCGTCCGCGGGCGGCGTGATGAGGCGCGTCTCCTCCACCGCCCAGACGTTCCCCCACCCCGCCTCCAGGACCTCGCCGCCGGCCTCGACGATCAGCGGCGTCGCGTCGAGGCGCGCTGCGGCCTCGTCGATCGCCCGGCGGTCGGTCCACTTGTGGGCGCCGACCCCGCCGGGCACGGTCCACGGGCGCAGCGGGACGGCTGTCCGCTCCGAGGCCGGGCCGAGGGGCGCCAGGCTCGCCGCGAGATCGACCGGGTCCTTCGGAGACGGCCTCGCGACGATCCGCAGGCGCCGGGCGGCGTCGTCCGGCGCGGTGCCGAGGGCGTCGGCCACGCACGCGTCGAGCTCGTCGCGGAGCTCGGCCCCGTACAGGGCGCGCACGCTCGCTCGCAGGCGGCCGAGGTGGTCGGCGAGAAAGAGCGCGGCTCCGCGCTCGACCCGGACGGTCTCGAAGACCCCGGTCGCGGGGTCGGGGCGGACCGGCGGCTCGGGGGCGGTCACCGGCGCGCCGCGCCCACCTCACGCCCCGTCTCGAGTGTGCCGCCGACCGCCTCGAGCAGCGGGCGTGCCTTGATCATCATCTCGTCGAGCTCGGCCTCCGGGTCGGACCCCGCGACGATCGCCCCGCCCGCGCCAATCGCGAGGCCGTCCGGCGAGGCCACCAGGGTGCGGATCACGACGTTGAGGTCGGCGGTGCCGTTGACGGCGAAGAACCCCAGCGTGCCGGAGTAGACGCCGCGTGGACGGCCCTCGATGCGGTCGATGATTTCCAGCGTGCGCAGCTTCGGCGCGCCGGTCATAGATCCGGGCGGAAACGCCGCGCGGACGCAGTCGATCGCGTCGAAGCCCTCGCGCAGTCGCCCGCGCACCACGGTGACCATCTGGTGGACCGTGGCATAGGGCTCCACGACCATCAGACCTGGGACCTCGACGGTGCCCAGCGCGCAGACTCGGCCCAGATCGTTGCGGACCAGGTCGGCGATCATCAGGTTCTCGGCGCGTGTCTTCTTGTCGCGGCGGAGGATCGCCGCCCGGCAGGCGTCCTCGAACGGCTCGGCCACCCGCGCCGCGGTGCCCTTCATCGGGCGTGACTCGACCACGCGCCGGCGATCCACTCGCAGGAAGCGCTCGGGCGAGGAGCTCAGCACCGAGACGTCGCCGAGCCGCAAGAGCGCCGCGAAGGGCGCCGGGTTGCGCGCCCTCAGGGCACGGTAGGCGGGCACCGGGTCGAGGCTTCCCTCGCTATGCAGCTCGGTCGTCAGGCAGACTTCGTAGGTCTCGCCCTCGACGATCTCGCGCTTGCAGGCGGCGATGTTGTCCAGGTAGGCCTCCGGGGTGTCGTGCAGCTCGAAGCGCAGCGGGCCGGGCACCGCCGGGGGCGAGGGCAACGGCGGCGGCTCGTGCACGATCGCCCGCAACCGGCGCGCGGTCGCCGCCAGCCAGGCGCCCGCCGCCTCCGCGCCGGAGGCGTCGGCAAGCGCGAGCAGGTCGACGCGCCGCTCGTGGTGGTCGAAGGCGATCAGCCGGTCGCAGAGCAGGAGCGCCGCGTCCGGTAAGGGCGAGGCGTGCCCCGGCCGACCGCCGCACTCGGCCTTGAGCTCGTAGCCCAAGTAGCCGGCGAAGCCGCAGGTGAAGTCGAACGGCAGCTCCGGGGCGTCGGTCCCCAGGCGCGCGAGCTGCTCCCGGCAGTAGTCGAGCACGCTCACGGTCCGCACTTCTCGTCCCGACGCGCGATCGACGACGAGCGTCCGAGTCTCGACGTCGTAGCGCACGACCTGGCCTAGAGGACCGTCGGGCGCCCCGACGAACGAGAAGCGCGCTACGCCGGGGTCCGCGCGGGAGCTGTCGAGCCAGACCGCGTGGTCGCGGTCGGCGTACAGCGCCAGGAACACCGCCTCGGGCTCGCACCAGGCCTCCAGCCGGTGATGGTGCAGGTGGACGCCCGCGGGCGCCGGGCGCGCGGCGGGCCGCGCCGGGGGCCGTCTGCGGGCGGAACGACCCGCGGCGGGCGTGCGCCGGGCGTGGGTGAGATCGCGGAAGTTCTCGAGCAGGCGGCGGCCGTGCCGGGTGCTCACGGACTCGGGATGGAACTGCACGCCGAACAACGGGCGGGCGCGGTGCTCGAGCCCCATGATCACCCCGTCGGGCGTCCACGCAGTGACCTGCAGTTCCGGGGGTACCGCGCCGACGACGAGCGAGTGGTAGCGCACGGCGAGGAAGCCCTGCGGGATCCCGGCGAAGAGCGGGCTCGCGTCGTGGTGGATCGCACTCAGGCGCCCGTGCATGACCTCAGGCG
>JBKPDA010000316.1:0-7415 GCA_046727635.1 Actinomycetota bacterium
CGCTAGGCGCCGGCGCCCAGCAGGAAGCGCGCCGTGCGGATGCCGAGCTCGAACGCCGCGTCGCTGTCCCAGTCCGGATCCGAGATCAGCTGCATCGTGATCCCGTCGCCGAGACCGAGAAGGACCGATGCCACGTTCTCCGGCGCGTCGCGCAGCTTCACCACGCCGGCGTCGTGCTTTTGACGCAGCGCCGCGGCGATGTGGTCGCGAGTCTGGCGGTAGAGCTTGGCCATCTCGAGCCGCAGCTCTTCGTTGTGGCGCGAGGCGCTGAACATCTCGTAGATCACGGCCTGCGACGCCGAGTCCTCCGCGAGGAAGGCGCGCACCTGGCTGACGAGCACCTCCACCACCGCGTCCAGCGTCTGTGCGGGCGCCAGGTTGCGCTCCAGCGCCTGGACGCGCAGCTCGGTGTCGTGGCGCACCACCTCTACGAGGAGGCGCTCCTTCGAGCCGAAGTAGTAGTGCAGCAGCCCCCGCGACACGCCGGCCTGCTGGGCCACCCGGTCGAAGGTCGCGCCCGCGGCGCCGAGCGTGCCGACGCTCTCGCGCATCGCCGCGACGATGCGCTGCGCCTTCTCGCTCTCGAGCTTCCGCTCGCGGATAGCGTCGGTCGCTGAGGCCTCCATCCGCCGCGAGTCTAGCTGGCTGGCCAGCCAGAGGCCAGACCTCAGTGCAGCGCAAACGATACCCTCGCGGCCGCGCCATGGACCGCCCTCGAGTCAAGCTCGTCGCCACCGGGGGAACGATCGCCATGACGGGCTCGCCGGCCCATCCGGCGGTGGGCGCTGGGGAGCTGCTGGCCGCGGTGCCCGACATCGCCGCGCTGGCGGCGCTCGACGTCGAGGACCTGTCGAACGTGCCCGGCGCGAACCTCACGCCGGCGGCCGCGGCGCGAGCGATCGCCGCAGCGGCTTCGGGCGTCGCCGCCGGCGCGGTGGGAGCGGTGATCACCCAGGGCACCGACACGATCGAGGAGACCGCCGAGCTGGCCGATCTGGTCTGGCCGCACGAGGCGCCGCTCGTGATCACCGGCGCGATCCGCCCCGGCGGGGCGGTGAGCGCGGACGGCCCGTTGAACCTGCTCGACTCGATACGCGTGGCGGTCTCGCCGACGGCGCGCGGGGCTGGCCCAGTGGTGGTGTTCGACGGAGTCATCCACCCGGCCGGCGAGGCCGTCAAGTCGCACAGCTGGCGAACCGACGCGTTCGGATCGCAGTCGCCGCTCGGGTTCGTGCGCGAGGGCGAGCTCCAGCTGGTGCGTCCGGCGCGGCGGCGCCCTGCGCCAATCGCGTCGCCCGACGAAGTAGCCGGCCTGGCGCTCGACGCCTTCGTGCCGATCCTGGCCGCCGCCGCCGGGATGGACTCGCGACCGCTGGACGGCCTGCGCGAGGCCGGCGCCTCCGCGATCGTGGTGATCGGGCTGGGCGCCGGACACGTGCCGGAGGCGATGCTCCCGGGCGTGGCGCGCGCGCTGGAAGCCGGCGTGCCGCTGGTGATCTGCGCGCGGCCCGAGCACGGTGGCACGCTCGAGAACACCTACGGCTTCGCCGGGTCGGAGACCGACCTCGCGCAGCGGGGCGCGATTCTCGCCGGCGGAGCCTCGGCGTGGAAGGCGCGCATCCGAGTGCTGCTGGCGCTGGGGCTGGGGCTCGCCCCCGCGACGTTGTTCGCCCGATAGTTGCGGACTTCTACTTACCGTAACTGAGGTGAACTGGGTAGACGGCGAACGCCAACGCGCCTACGCTTGACCGCGTTAGGTGAAAAGGGCGCACCCGAGTCCTTTGATCAGGCAGGGTGGGCGGGCAGGTGTGCCCGCCCTCTCGGCCCCTTACCGGTGAGGTAGGCGAGCCTCCCGGCCCATACGAAAAGGGCGCCCGCAGGCGCCCTTTCGAAAACCGATTCGCGCCGGCCGGCTAGGAAGTGCTGCCCACCGGCGCGGCGTTGGTTGCGCTCGACTCGGGCGTTGTGGTGGAGCTGTACTCGAACTCCTCCTCGGAGCCGAACAGCGCGTCCAGCACCTTAGACCGCAGGCTCTCGCTGAGCGCGAGGGCGAGCCCGACGCCGACCAGCACGAGCAGGAGTCCGCCACGCCGCTTGCGCCTGGCCGAGGACTCCTTCGCACCGCGAAGCGACTTCGCCGCTTCGCGCAGCGAGTCGGCCGCCTCTTTGAGCTGCTTCTGCGTCTTCTTGTCGTCGGTAAGGGCCTTCACCGGCCCCCTGCCGTTCGACATGCGGGCATAGACCTTGCGGGCCGATTCGAATGCGGTCCGCAGGTTCTCGCGCAGCTCCTCGTCGTCGGCGAGTCGCTGCACATACGGATTGTCCCGCACCGCCTTTCCCGCGGCCACGGCGCCGGCTCCTGCCTTAACGCCGCGAGTTTTCTTTGATGCCATAACTCTCCTCGGGATCCGGTTGCAGAGCGAGAATACTCGGCCAGAGTACTGGGGAAAAGGCCGCGGCCGCGCTCTATTCGGCCCGCATGCGCGGATCCGGTGTGTTGAGCGTCCAGTGTCGCCCGATCTCCGCGCGCCAGACGCTGCCCTCGACCGCAACCAGTCCGAACATGCTGATGGTGAGCTGGCCCCCTTCGTGGTCGCCGTAGAGCAGGTGCACTCCGAGCTCCTCCCCGGACTGCACCGCCTGGGCCATGCGCCGGGTCAGCTCGTCCTCGGTGTCGCGTAGCGCGGCCTGCCAGAAGCCGACGCCGGACGCGGGGATGTAGAGGTCGCGTTGCTGTCGCCGGAACTCCTCGACCTCGGGATGCGGGTCGACGCCTCGCGGCCGCCCGACCTGCACATGCCAGCCCTGGAGCACCGCCAGCCCTGTGCCGACGTTCCGAAGCGAGATCGCCATGTAGACGATGCCCGCGTCCACGTCCATGCTGGCCGCGCCGCCGCGGAGCGCGACCTCGTGGCCTCCGCCCCAGCGCACCTTCTGGGCCGGGTCGTCGAGATTCGATGAGACGAGCACCGGCCGCAGCCCGAGCAGCAGCGAGCGCTCGGCGATCCGCGCCGAGCGGTTGGAGGAGCGCACCGCCGAGTACGTGGCGCCGGCGAGCACGAGCGTTCCGCCGGCGGTGGCCAACGACGCGATCGTCGCCCAGTCGGTCACCGGCCGGCGCGGGCCCGCTTCTTCTCCGGCTCGAGCGCCACCGGAATCACCTGGTCGATGTTGCTCACGAACTTGAACTCCACGTCCCGGCGCAGGTGCTCGGGCAGCTCGTCGAGGTCGGGCTCGTTGAGCTTCGGCGCGAGCACGAGCTTGATCCCCGCACGCTGCGCGGCCAGGGCCTTCTCCTTGAGCCCGCCGATCGGCAGCACCTGGCCGGTGAGCGTGATCTCACCGGTCATCGCCACGTCCGAGCGCACCGGGCGGCCGGTGAGGAGCGAGACGAGCGCCGTCGTGATCGCCACGCCCGCGCTTGGGCCGTCCTTCGGAATCGCGCCGGAGGGCACGTGCACGTGGATGTCGTGGTCGCGCAGCCATTGCTCGGGAGCCTCCGCTCCCCACCTGCCGGCGTTCGCCTTCACGAACGAGAGCGCCGCGGCAGCGGACTCGCGCATCACGTCGCCGAGCTGACCGGTGATCTGCAGCCGCCCCTCGCCCGGGTAGGCCGTGGCCTCGATGAAGAGAATCTCGCCGCCCACCGGCGTCCACGCGAGACCGGTGGCCACGCCGGGCTGCCTGGTGCGCTGCGCCACCTCGTGCAGGAAGCGCCGCTTGCCCAGCATCTCACGCACCTGCCGCGCGCGGATCACCTTCTTGCGGTTGCGCGCGCCCTCGGCCACCTCGCGCGCCACCTTGCGGCACACCGCTCCGATCTCGCGCTCGAGGTTGCGCACGCCGGCCTCGCGCGTGTAGCCCCCGATGATCGCGCGCAGCGCCTCGTCGGTGAACTCGATGCGCGACTCCGACAGGCCGTTGCGCTCGATCTGCCGCGGCACCAGATAGCGCTTGGCGATCTCGAGCTTCTCCTCCTCCGTGTAGCCCGACAGCTCGATCGTCTCCATCCGGTCGCGCAGCGGTCCCGGGATCGGGTCGAGCTGGTTCGCCGTGGTGATGAAGAAGACGTTCGACAGGTCGAACGGGAGGTCGAGGTAGTGGTCGCGGAAGGTCGAGTTCTGCTCGGGGTCGAGCACCTCGAGCATCGCGCTGGCGGGGTCGCCGCGGAAGTCGGCGCCCATCTTGTCGATCTCGTCGATGATCAGCACCGGGTTGTTCGAGCCGGCGTCGCGCAGCGCGCGGATGATCGTGCCGGGCATGGCCCCGATGTAGGTGCGGCGGTGGCCGCGGATCTCAGCCTCGTCGCGCACGCCGCCCACGGAGAGGCGCTCGAACTTCCGTCCCAGCGCGGCGGCGATCGAGCGGCCGAGCGAGGTCTTGCCTACGCCGGGCGGGCCCACGAAGCAGAGGATCGACGAGCGCGCGTCCGGCTTCAGCTTGCGCACGGCGAGGAACTCGAGGATGCGGTCCTTCACCTTGTCGATGTCGTAGTGGTCGCGGTCGAGCTGGCGCCGCGCCTTCTTCAGATCGAGGTCGTCCTCGGTGGACTTGTTCCACGGCAGCGAAACGATCCACTCCAGGTAGCCGCGGATCACGCCGTGCTCGGGTGACTGGGGAGGCAGCCGCTCGAAGCGAGCCAGCTCACGGTCGGCCACCTCGCGCGCGTGCTGCGGCAGGTCCGCCGCCTCCACCTGCTCGCGCAGCTCGTTCACCTCGGCCTGCGTCTCGTCGACCTCGCCGAGCTCCTCCTGGATCGCCTTCATCTGCTGGCGCAGGAAGTACTCGCGCTGCGTCTTCTCCATCTCGGACTGCACCTGCGACTGGATCTTCGATCCGAGCGAGATCACCTCGAGCTCCTGCGACAGGAGCTGCGACAGGCGGCGCAGGCGCTTGGCCACATCGCGTTCCTCGAGCAGCGCCTGCTTGTCCTCGGTCTTGATCCGGAGCGCGCCGGCGATCATGTGCGCGAGCTCGGAGGGGTCGTCGAGGTTGGCGAGCGCCACCGACAGCTCCTCCGGGAGGTACGGCGTCTGCTCGATGATCTGCGCGAACGTGTTCTGCACGTTGCGGGACAGCGCCTCGAGCTCCGGGCTCGGCTCGACGATGTCGGGCTCCTCCTCGATGCGCGCGATCAGGTACGGGTCGGTGGCGACGAACTCCGTGAGACGGACGCGCTGCGTGCCCTGCACGATGATCCGGAGCGTGCCGTCGGGCACCTTCAGCATCCGGGCCACGACCCCCACCACGCCGACGCTGTAGAGATCGTCGGGACCGGGCTCGTCCACGTCCGGGTCCTTCGACGTGACCATCACGAGCATGCGGTTGCCGCCCAGCACGTCGTTGATCAGCCTCACCGAGCGCTCCTGCGCCACAGCCAGCGGGCTCATGGTGTCCGGGAAGGTGACCGAGTCGCGCAGCGGCAGGACAGGCAGCGTCTGCGGGACGGCAGCCTGGTCGGGACCGCCGTCTTGCACGACGTGCGGTAGCTCGATCGTCACTCTTCGCCGCCCGGCGCGGTGCCGCGTCCGCCCTCGATCGGGACGCGCCGCACGGCCTCGTCCTGCCGGACGAGCGGTATGTCGATGCGCAGCACGCCGTCGTCATAGGTGGCCTGTGCGCGCGAGGAGTCCACGTCGGCGCCGAGCTCGACCACGCGCCGGAACGGGCCCTGCTCGATCTCGATCTGTTGGTAGAGGCGGCCCTCGGAGTCCTGCGTGGCGCGCTCGCCGCTGATCAGCAGCTGGCGCCCGCGGATCTCGAGCCCTACCTCGTCGATGTCGACTCCCGCCAGGTCCACGTTGACGACCGCTTTCGGCGGATTGCCGCAGTAGTAAACGTCTACCCGCGGTGAGAAGCCGCGTCGCGACACAAAGCCGCTTCGCTCGAACACATCGCCGAACAGCTCATCGATCTCACGCCGCATGCGCTCGAAGTTGGCGAATGGGTCGTGTCCAAGGGGCATGAAGGACAGGGTAATAACCCTGCCGCAGAGTGGCCTCCCGGGGGCTACAGCGAGTAGACGGCGCCCTCGGCGGCGATGTCGACCGGCCCCTTGAACACCGACATCGCCTCCTTGCGCGCCCACAGGTGGTCCAGCTCGTCGGAGATATGCGTGAGCACCAGCCGCTTGGCGCCCGAGTCGCGGCCGTGCTCGCCGGCCTCGCGCGGGGTCAGGTGGCCGCGCTCGCCGCTGCGCTCGGGGCGCGGCAGCGTGGCCTCGATCAGGAGGAGGTCGGCGTCGCGGGCGAAGTCGATCAGCTCGTCGGTGGGGCGGCAGTCGGCGCCGAACACGAAGCCCCCGTCGCCGTTCGAAGACTGGACGCGGATCGCGAACGTCTCCTGGAAGTGCGGGACGGTGCGGAAGTGGAAGCGCAGCGAGCCGACCTCGGGCGCCGAGTCCTCCTCGTACTCCTCGATCTCGAACGCGTTCTCGATCAGGTCCTCGTTGCCCCATGCGCCGACGATGCGCCGGAAGGTCTCGCGCGCGCCGGGCGGCGCGATGAGGCGCGGGTGCGCGGGCGACGGCGTGCCCGGCCAGCGGTCCACCGGCACCGGCTGCTGGCGCGGCGCGTAGGTGAGCGCGTAGGAGTAGGGGACGAGGTCGAGGAAGTGGTCCGCGTGCAGGTGCGAGACGAGCACCGCGTCGACGGTCGTGTAGTCCCGGAAGCGACGCAGCTTCGAGAACACCCCGTTTCCGCAGTCGAGCAGCACCGTCGAGTTCCCATCCTCGATCAGATAGCCCGAACAGGCCCCATCCGCGTCCTGCCAGGACGGCGACTTCCCGAGTACCGTGAGCCGCATCCGGGCGCGAACTCTAACTCGGAAGCCCGCAATTAGCGCGGGTCGCTACATGGAGCTACTGCGGCTGGGGAAAGGCGTAAGCGCAGCGGGTGCGCTCGGTCCTGAACACGAATGCCAGCTGGCGCTCCGGGGCGAGTCCGCGCTCGGCGGGCCGGAAGGTGGCGCAGGGCTCCTGGAGCTTCAACGCACACAGCTGGTTCTGATGGAAGTAGCAATCGCGGCAGGTAATGCGCTTGGCCATCTCTCTCCTGAGGTCCGTCTAGTCCGACCCGACGCAACGCATCTTTAACAAGTTCTCCCCCGTCCGGCCAGGCCGCATTTCGCAAATGGCGATGTTTTCGTTTGCGTCGAATTTGCAGGCTTTTCGCGAAGCCGCCGCTCTTTGCGTAGGTTTCGCCCGGTGGAGCTCGTCACCGGAGCGACCGGGTACGTCGGGGGGCGCCTGCTCGAGCGCCTGAGCAAGGAAGGACGCGCGTTGCGGGCGCTGGTGCGTAACCCGTCGCAGCAGGGTTCGGGTGCGCCCGGCGTGGACGTGGCCCGCGGCGACCTGATCACCGGCGAAGGTCTCGAGCGCGCACTCGAGGGGTGCTCGGTCGCCTACTACCTGGTCC
>JBKPDA010000317.1:0-14125 GCA_046727635.1 Actinomycetota bacterium
TTCCGTTTGGCCGTACAGGGATCGAGGATCGCGGGCGGCTTCGGCGCCACCGCCTTGTACAGCCCGGCGTAGGCCACCGGCACGCCCACCGCGAGCGCGCCGGCCACGGCCAGGGCAGCCAGCCGCAGGCCGGCGAGCAGCAGGAGCGCCGCCAGGAAGCCGGCGGCGCCGGCGATCAGGAACGAGGAGCGGAAGGCGTCGCCGACGGCGTTCACGAGCGTGTCGTCGGCACGCTGGCCGAGCTTGTCGTAAGCCACGAGATTCTCGCCCCTGAAGCGGCCGCGCTCCGCGGCCACGGCCTGGCGCAGGCCGTTCCGCGGCTCGTTCGACTGGACTCCCTGCAGCAGCGCGGGGGCGAGCCGGATCTTGTCGAGCGGCGGCAGCGGCGCGTCCAGTACGAGCGCCACGCCGCGCTCGCGCGCCTTGAGCGTGGAGACGTCGAGCTGGTGGGCGGCGATCGGCGCGGCGATCGCGAGGATCGCGGCGATGCCGGCATGGCGGATGGCCAAGAGGCGTGCGGCATCGCGCGGCGTGCGCTCAGGCAGAAGGCCTCCGGCGAGCGCTGTGAGGCTCAGGCCCATCCCCACGCCCGCGAGCACTTGGGGCGGCACGGTCCACCACAGCGACGCGGTGGGAAGCCATGCCAGCGCGAGCACCCCGCCGCCCACCAGGGCGCAGCCGGCGGCTGCCCGGACGTGCTGCTCACCTCCCAGCCGGGCGCCCATGAAGGCCGCCACCGGAATCACGGTGACGGTGACGGCTGCCTTCAGCGGGCTCACGTTCCAGCCGGCCACGAGCAGCAGGACGAGCAGGAACAGCACCGCGCTCAACGCCGCCGACACGAGTGCAAGTGCGAGCGCCGGGCGCACCGGCTCCGGCTCCGCGGGCTCCTCGACGGCCGGTGGAGGCTCGGCTTCGCTGGCCAGCACCGCCACCGCGCCGGCGGCCGCGAGCGGCACCTGGAACACGAAGATCGCCCGCCAGCTGAAAGCCTGAGTGAGGGCGCCGCCCACCGCCGGGCCCACAGCGGTGGCGAACACCGCGGCGGCCACCCACAACCGCCGCCCACGTCCCTCGCCGCCACCCAGCAGCTCGAACACCGTGGCCAGCCCGGCCGCGCCGCCGAGAGCCTGCAGGCAGCGAGCCACCAGCAGCACCGGCATGCTGCCCGCCACCGAGCACACGATGCCCGCGACGCTCAGCAGCGCGAAGCCGCCGGCGCCGAGCACCCGCGGCGAGTGCCGGGCCGCCAGCCGCTCCATGGGCACGAGCGCCACCGCAAGCACCGCGGTGTACACGCCGATCACGGCGGCCACGCCCTCTACGGTGGTGTTCAGGTCGCGCAGGATCTCCGGCAGCGCCAGCGTGACGATCGAGGCGTCCGCGAGGGCTACGCCGGCGGCGACCGCGAGTGTGAGGGCGCGCAGGTTCATGCCTGCAGTATTCGATGCCTACTTAAGAAGGGAGCCGCTCGAGCGAGCCGTCGAGCGTCCCGAGCAGCGCCTCGTCGGCCATTCCGAGGAAGAGGCCGTGCTCCACTACGCCGGTCTGGGTCTTCAGCCGCACCGCAAAGTCCTCGAGATCCCCCTCGGGCGGCACCTCGCAATCGACGATCACATGGCCCTCGTCGGTGATGAACGGCGTGCCGCTCCCGCCGGCTCGCAGGTCCGCGCGCGGCACCACCCCGGCGAGTAGCCGACCCAGTGTGGAGCGCCAGCCGAAGCGCACTACCTCCACGGGCACGCGCCGGGTCTCGCCAAGGCGGGCGACGCGCTTGTCGGTCTCCGCCACCACCACGAAGCGCCGCGCCGCCGCGATGACGAGCTTCTCCCTGAGGAGGGCCCCGCCACCGCCCTTGATCAGTCCGAGCGCGGGGTCCAGCTCGTCGGCGCCGTCGATGGCGAGGTCGAGCTCGGCAACCTCGTCGAGGGCGGTCAGCTCGATCTCCGCCGCGGCCGCCAGCTGCTCGGTCTGGCTCGATGCCGGCACCGCGCGCAACGGCACCCGATCGGGCCAGCGCTCCTTGATCGCCTCGATCACCTTCCAGACCGCCCGGCCGGACCCTAGGCCGATCGTCATACCGGGCTCGAGACGTTCGACGGCCGCCGCGGCCGCGGCCCGGCGCGCGGCGTCCTTGGGATCGGTCACGCCGCGCATCCTATGCCGCGGCGTGACCGAATCAGGCCCCAAGAACGAGAAAACCGACCAGGTGGGCTGGTCGGCTCCTCGCGGTGCTAGGCGTACCCCAATTCCGCCCTGTGGAAAGCTTGTTCCCTGCCTTCCCGTCCAACCTGTCCTTGGTTGGTGTGTCTGAATAGTGCCCGTCTGGATCGGGTCTTACATCCCCTCACGCGAGTGATTTGCGGGGGATCTTTCGTGGTAGTGGCGGGGGACTAAAAGAGGTAGCCCGGGGGGATATACCGGGTGATGAATACCTCACCCCCCGTCCCCCCTGGTCTGTAGACTGCCGTGTCCGTGCCAGCAGGGGTAACAGTGGTGGCCGCCGAGTTCGAGGACTTGGTGAAGGTCGGCCTGCGCCAGCTCATCTTGGACGAGGGCAACCTCCAGCTCGTCGCGGCCGATGTGCCACTCGCCGAGCTGAGCGAGGTGATCGAGGAGCATTCGCCGGCCGTGGTGCTGCTCAACTTCGGCTCGCTGCCCTCGCCTGCGACCGTGCACCAGTTGCACGAGCGCCACCCGGGCACGCGGATCGTCGTGCTCGCCAACCGGCCCACCGCGGCCGAGTGCAACCAGATGCTGTCCTTCGGCGCCACAGCCTGCATCTCGAAGGAGACCCAGGGGCGCGACATCATCAACGCCATCCACCTCGCGTCGCGCGGTATGTATGTGCTGCCCCGCTCGGCCACCAGCGGCATGATGGACGGCAATGGTCTGGCCCGGCCTGGCCCGGATCTCCTCACATCGCGCGAGGCCAACGTGCTCGAGCTGCTGCAGGAGGGACGCACCAACGCCGAGATCGCCCACGAGCTGTCGATCGGCATCGAGACCGTTCGCACGCACGCGCGCAACATCTACCGCAAGCTCGGAATCTCCTCGCGGCGCGACCTGGCGTCGCTGTCGCACAGCAAGATCAACGCGTAGGACCAGGGCCGCCGGCTTTAACCGGGAGGCTGGGCCGGCGAGGACGTGGATGTCCTGAAGGCTGAAATACAGACCAAAAGTCATCCACGTCCCCACGAGTAGCCGCCAACCTCGGGGCACGCCTTTATTGCCAGCCGTTCGCTTGGGCTAAGGGCGCGGTTGTTTCCAACCTGTGACCACCGGGCGCCAACTGCCGCGCCCCGCTGGCGCGCCCCCTACTCTTCCCCGCCGCAAGGGGTACGACGACGCGTTAGCGGAGGACGCGAATGAGCGAGCTGTTGGATCCGGAGGGCGCCGAGCGCCTCGAGTTCGAGCACCCTGACGAGTACATGCGGCGGCGCGAGTTCCTCGCGCGGACGGCACTCACCGCCGGCCTGGCGGGCATGTCCACGCTGCTGCCCGGTCAAACGCTGGTGGCACAAGCCGCGAAGCAGCAGCGCCGCAACCAGATGCCCTCTCCGCGCAACCTCCCAATCGACACGTTCGTGGTGCTGATGATGGAGAACCGCTCCTTCGACCACTACCTCGGCTGGATGCCGCACGCCGACGGTCGTCAGGCGGGACTCACCTATGTGGACAAGAACGGCAAGAGCCTCTCCACCCGGCCGCTCGCTCCCGACTGGCAGGGCTGCTCGTTCCACGACCCCGACCACTCCTGGGACGGCGGCCGCACGCAGCTGAACGGTGGACGCTGCGACGGCTTCCTTCGCTCGGGCAGCAACGACGAGCTGTCGATCTCCTACTACCGCAAGCAGGACCTGGGCTTCCTGCCGGAAGCGGCCCTCGCGTTCACCACCTTCGACCACTTCCACTGCTCGCTGATGGGCCCGACGCTGCCCAACCGGGAGTACATGCACGCGGCGCAGTCGTACGGGATGGTGGAGAACAACTTCCCGAACCCGCCCGGCTTCCCCGACACGACGATCTTTGCCGCGCTGAAGGCCAAAGGGATCGACTCGCGCTATTTCTTCTGCGACGTGCCGGTGTCGGCGCTCTGGGGCGCGCCCGGCCTCGCGCGCTCGGGGCGTGTGGAGGAGTACTACGCCCGCTGCGCGGCCGGCACGCTGCCGGCGGTGTCGTTCGTGGACCCGGTGTTCGGCGGCAGCGTGGGCGAGGACCCCGGCATCTCGGGCGACGAGCACCCGCACGGCGACGTGCGCATGGGCCAAGCCTTCATGGCGGACGTGGTGCACGCGTTCATGGAGTCGCCGCAGTGGAAGCGCGGCGCCCTGTTCATCGTCTACGACGAGTGGGGCGGCTTCTTCGACCACGTGCCGTCGCCGCGCGTGCCGGACCTGCGCAACTCGTCAGACATCTCGAAGGACTTCGGGCTGATGGGGTTCCGGATCCCCGCCGTGGTGGTGTCGCCGTGGGCGCGCCGTAAGCACGTGAACCACTCGACGTTCGCGTTCGAGTCGATCCTCAAGCTGATCGAGTACCGCTTCGGGCTCAGGCCGCTCAACCCGCGCGACGGGCACGCGCAGAACATCGGCGTGGCGTTCGACTGGCAGTCGAAGCCCCGGCTCGACGTGCCGTCGCTCCCCCACCCCGCTCACGTCGTGAGCCAGCCTTGCGCCGTCAGCGGAGCGGGCCTGCCCACCACCGAGGTGCCGCCCGCGCCGCATGACCTGTTCGAGCTCGTGACCAGCGGCTACCTGGATAAGCTCGGCTTCGACTACAAGCAGCCGACGCTCGACTCGATCGTGAGGCAGCCGGACACGATCCGGCAGGCACACGCACTCGCTGGTTAGACACGCGCGGTAACGTGACATGCGCCCGTGGCAGCCACGGAGACGCTCGCAGCTCCCGCAGATCTGGCCAACCCTCATCACGAGCGACGCTGGCTGATCCTCGCTCTGCTCGGCACCGCCCAGCTGATGGTGGTGCTCGATGCCACCGTGGTGAACATCGCGCTGCCGTCGGCCCAGAAGGCGCTGGGCTTCTCCGACGGAAACAGGCAATGGATCGTTACGGCGTACTCGCTGGCCTTCGGCAGCTTGCTGCTGCCGTTCGGCCGGGTCGGCGATTTCTTCGGCCGCAAGCTCACCCTTCTGGTGGGACTGGCCGGGTTCAGCGTGGTCTCCGCGATCGCGGGAGCGTCCCAGAGCTTTGGCCTGCTCGTGGGGACCCGAGCGCTACAGGGGGCGTTCGGCGCGCTGCTCGCCCCCTCCGCCCTTTCTCTGCTCACCACGACCTTCACCGACCCGCGCGAGCGCGGAACCGCGTTCGGCATCTACGGCGCAATTGCCGGGGGCGGCGGCGCGCTTGGCCTGCTGCTCGGCGGTGTGCTCACCGAGTACCTGTCGTGGCGCTGGTGCCTCTACGTGAACGTGGTGATCGCCGTCCCGGCCTTCGCCGCGGCCTTGGTGCTGCTCACCAACCAGGTGCCGGCGGAGAGGCCGAGGTTTGACTGGCCGGGCACGCTGGCCGTGTCGAGCGGCCTGTTCGCGCTGGTGTTCGGGTTCTCGCAGGCGGAGCCGCGCGGATGGGGCGATCCCCTGGTGCTCGGGTCGCTGGCCGCGGGGGTGGTGCTGCTGGTGGTGTTCGCCATGGTCGAGAGCGGCTCCACGCATCCGCTGCTGCCGCTGCGGATTCCACTCGACCGTAACCGGGGCGGCTCCTACCTGGCCGTCCTGATCTCCGGAGCCGGCATCTTCGCCGTGTTCCTGTTCCTCACCTACTACCTCCAGATCAACCGGGGCTACAGCCCGGTGACCACGGGCTTGGCCTTCCTCCCGATGGTGGGTGCGATCGTCGTCATGTCCACCTCCTCCAACGCGATCCTGCTGGCGCGCGTGGGCCCAAGGCCGCTCGTGATGACGGGCATGTTGCTGGCGGCCTGCGGCATGCTGCTGCTCACGCAGCTCGGCGAGCAGTCGAGCTATGTGGGCCACATCCTTCCGGCGCTGATCGTGACGGGGCTGGGACTCGGCCTCATCTTCGCGCCATCCATCAGCACCGCCACGCTCGGCGTGCGGGAGGCCGACGCCGGGGTGGCCTCGGCCACCGTCAACAGCTGCCAGCAGGTGGGCGGCTCGATCGGCACCGCATTCCTCAACACCATGGCCACCACCGCCACCGCGAGCTATCTCAGCGGCAAGGTCCCGACCCCCGCCGTCATCTCCCAGGCCTCGCTGCACGGCTATACAGTCGCGTTTTGGTGGGCGGCCGGCATCTTCGGCGTCGGAGCCTTGGTGGCCATGCTCCTTCGGCCCGGCGCCCCCCAGGGCGCCCTGGAGGCTCGACCGGCGGTAGCTGTGTGACCACGCTGATCACCATCTCAGCGTCGTACGGCGCCGGCGGCAGCTGGATCGCGCCTCAAGTCGCCGAGCGGCTGGGGTACCACTTCCTGGATCGCGCCATCCCGGTCCAGGTCTCGGAGCGGCTCGGTGTGCCGCTGGACCACGCCCACGCCCACGACGAGGTGGCCGCGTCGCGCCTGGCTCATCTGCTGGCCTGCCTGCCAAACACCAACGGAGTGGTCCTGCCCAAGATCACCAACGAAGCCTTCTGCCGCGAGACCGAGGCGCTGCTACGCGAAGCTGCGGACGCGGGAGACGCCGTGGTACTGGGCCGCGCCGGGGCGATCGTCCTGCGTGACCGGCCCGGTGCTCTTCACGTGCGGCTCGACGGACCGCTGGAAGCGCGGATCACCCAGGCGATGCGGGTGGAGGAGATCGACGAGGAAGAGGCGAGGAAGCGCCAGCGCAGCTCGGATCGCGCCAGGACGGACTACGTCAAGCACTTCTACCGAGCCGATACAACCGACCCGCGGCACTACCACCTGGTACTCGACTCCACGGCGCTGCCGCTCGAAACCTGCGTCGAGCTGATTGTTACCGCGGCGCTGGCGGGCGCGCCCGCCGCGAGCTAGGCGGCGGGGGTTGAGCGCAGCAGGCTGCGCTCGTTCAACAGCTCGGCCAGCTGCACCGCATTGGTGGCCGCTCCCTTGCGCAGGTTGTCGCCCACCACCCAGAGGTTGAGGCAGCGCTCGTGCGAGGGGTCGCGGCGGATGCGGCCCACCAGCACGTCGTCGCGGCCGGCCACCTCGATCGCGAGCGGGTAGAGGCCGTTGGCCGGGTCGTCGATGACGACCACGCCGGGCGCGGCGGCCAGCAGCTCGCGGCACTCCTCGGGCGAGAGCGGGTCGCGCGTCTGGACGTTGATCGACTCCGAGTGCCCGGTGTAGACCGGCACGCGCACGCAGGTGGCGGAGATGCCGATGTCGTCGGCGCCGAGGATCTTGCGCGTCTCGGCCATCATCTTGCGCTCCTCGGTGGTGTAGTCGTCGCCGTCCTTGAACCTCTCCACCTGCGGCAGCACGTTGAACGCGATCTGGTGCGGGTAGACGCTCGGCGTCGCCATCTCCTTGGCCTCGAGGATCGCCAGCGCCTGGTCGTGCAGCTCCTCAACCGCGCGCTGTCCCGTGCCGGACACCGACTGGTAGGTGGAGATCACGAGCCGCTCGATGCCCACGGCATCGAGGATGGGCTTCAGCGCGACGACCATCTGCATGGTGGAGCAGTTCGGATTGGCGACGATCCCGCTGTGGCCGTCGAGCGCGTCCGGGTTGACCTCGGCCACCACCAGCGGCACGTTGTCGTTCATGCGCCAGAAGGAAGAGTTGTCCACCACCACGGCGCCGGCCTCGGCGAAGCGCGGCCCCCACTCCTCGCTGGGGCCGGATCCGGCCGAGAACAGGGCAATGTCGAAGCCCTGGATCGACTCGTCGTTCAACGGCTGGACCACCAGCTCCCGCGCGCCCCAGTCGATCCTGCGGCCGGCCGAGCGCTCGGAGGCGAACGGCACCACCTCGTCCGCGGGGAACGAGCGCTCGCGCATCACCCCGAGCATCGTCGATCCCACGGCGCCGGTGGCGCCCACCACGGCGACCCTCATGACACCACCGGCCTGTGCTCGCCCTGCACGTCCTCGTGGCGCACCGAGTCCTCGTCGAGCTCGAACGCCGAGGCGAGCGCACGCACCGCCCGCACCACGTCGTCCTCGCGGATCACGCACGAGATCTTGATCGGCGATGTGGAGATCATCTCGATGTTGATGCCGGCATCGCCAAGCACGGTGAACGCCTTGGCCGCCACACCCGGGTGGCTCTTCATTCCAGCCCCCACGAGCGAGACCTGCCCCATCGCCGCGTCGGTGACGATCTCTCCGAAGCCGAGGTCCTGCTTGATTGCCTCGAGCTGCTCGCGCGCGAAAGCGAGGTCGGCGCGCGGGACCGTGAAGGACATGTCGGCGCTGTGACCCTCGGACGCGGGCTCGTTCTGGATGATCATGTCCACGTTCACGTTGGCGGCGGCAAGTGCGGTGAACACGCGTCCCGCTACGCCCGGCTTATCGGGCACCCCGGTGAGCGTCACGCGGGACTCGTCGGTGGAATGAGTGACCGCTGTGACCAGCGGGCGTTCCATTGTCTCTTGCTCGGTCAACACGTAAGTACCTGGCCCATCGTCGAAGCTAGAACGGCAATGAATGCGAACACCATGGTTGCGCGCGTACTCCACTGAGCGTAACTGGAGCACCTTGGCGCCGGAGGCCGCCATCTCCAGCATCTCGTCGAACGAGACCACCGGCAACTTCCGGGCCCCGGACACGATGCGCGGGTCGGCGCTGTAGACGCCGGACACGTCCGTGTAGATCTCGCACAGGTCGGCGCCGAGCGCGGCGGCGAGGGCGACGGCCGTGGTGTCGGACCCGCCGCGGCCGAGCGTGGTCACGTCGGCGGCGGTGGACACGCCCTGGAAGCCCGCCACCAGCACTACCTTCTCCTCGTCGAGCGCCTTGCGGATGCGGTCGGCGCGCACCTCGATGATGCGCGCCTTCGTGTGCGAGGTATCGGTGACGATGCCGGCCTGGGAGCCGGTGAGCGAGATCGCCTCGTAGCCGAGGTCGTTGATCACCATCGCGGCGAGCGCGCACGAGATGCGCTCTCCCGTGGAGAGCAGCATGTCCATCTCGCGCGGGTGCGGCCGCTCCGACACCTCGTGAGCCATCGCCACGAGCTCATCGGTGGTCTTGCCGCGGGCCGAGAGAACGGCCACCACGCGGCGGCCCTCCTCCCGCGCGGCCACGATCCGCCGGGCGGCTCGCTTGATGCGCTCGGCGTCGGCCACCGAGGTGCCGCCGAACTTCATCACGACGGTCTCGACGGCGGCCTCGGCGGATGCTTGGGCGGCATCGGTCACGGCGCTGAAAGATAGCTTTCGCCCCTTGCCCGGTCCCAATTACCGCCGGCGCCGGCTGGTCGCGGCTCTCGTCTTCCTGGTCGTCGCCGCCGGCGTGGTGGCCGCGGTGAGGGCGCTGACGCGCGACTCCGGCGCATCGGGACCGCTCGTCGCGAGCTCCACCGGTCCCACCGGACCGATCGGCACCCACTCGTTCCTGGAGAAGGTGTTGCCCAGTGGGTCCAACCAGTCGAACGGCCCAACGGTGCCGCGCGGCGTCGCCGACCTCGCCGACCGCCTGCCGCTCGAGCGCAAGGTGGCGCAGCTGTTCCTCGTTGGCTTCGCCGGGACGGACACCGGCGCGGCCGTGTTCGGCGACCTCGGGCGACTCGACCTGGGCGGCCTGGTGTTCCGGTCCGGCAACTACACCGGCCCGCAGCAGCTGGCGCAGCTCACGACCTTTGCGGCGCAGGTAGCCCGCCAGCACAAGCACGTGCCGCCGTGGCTGATGACCACCCAGGACGGCGGCGAGTTCTCCGAGCTGTCCGGCCTTCCGCCCGCCGATCCCCCGAGCGCGATCTCGACGGTGCGGCGAGCGGCGTCTGAGGCGGCGCAGGCCGCCCGCGCCCTGCGCCCGCTGGGCATCAACGGCGTGCTGGGTCCCGACGTGGACGTGGACACCGACCCCGGCGGTCCCAACACGCGGGTCGCCTTCTCGAACGACCCCGACCAGGTGGCGCTGTTCGCCGCCGCGACGGTTCGCGCATACGCGAGCGAGAACATGCTCACCACGCCGAAGTACTTCCCCGGCCTCGGGGCGGCCAACGAGCCCACCGACCAGGGTTCGGCGACGGTGGGCCTGTCGCTGGACGCGCTCGCAAAGCGCGACCTCGTGCCGTTCAAGGCGGCGCTCGACGCAGGGTCGGAGGGCGTGATGCTGGGCCACGGCCTCTACACCACGGACGGCTTCGCCACTCCCGCCTCGCAGTCGAGCAACCTGGCCACCGCGCTCTTGCGCGGCAACCTGCGCTTCGACGGCGTGGCCGTGACCGACGACCTGGAGTCGCCCGCGATCAGCGACACTCAGTCGGTCGCGGCCGCCGCGGTGGCGTCGATCAAGGCGGGCGCGGACATGGTCTACATCTCCGGCCCACGCGCCGACCAGACTGCGGCCTACCTCGCCGTGCTGAACGCGGCGCGGCGGGAAGAGATACCCAGCGGTCGCTTGAATGCCGCCATCACCCACATCCTGTTGGCGAAAAAGAGGCTCCACCTGATCACCCAATCGGGTGATTGAGCCACACCCCGCGAAATGCCGATGCGGGGAGCATGAACTTTGTACGAATCCTGGTTGCCGACGACGACGCTGACATCCGCGGTCTGCTCGAGAGGTACGTGAAGGGCGAGCCGGCGCTCCAGCTGATTGGCGCTGCCCCGGACGCCGAGGAAGCCATCAGGCTGGCGGCCGAGCACAAGCCGGACGCCGCTCTGCTGGACGTAAACATGCCCGGCGGTGGAGGAGTCCGTGCCGTCCGCGAGATCAGCGAGATCTCGCCCGACACGAGCATGATCGCCCTCTCCGGCTACGACGACCGCAACACGGTGCTTCGGATGCTGGAGGCCGGAGCGACTTCCTATCTGGTGAAGGGGGCCTCGCGGGACAAGATCCTGCATACCGTGCGCCGCTCGATCGACGCCCACAAAAAGCTCGCCGAGTTGAACTAGCGGTGGTTTTCTTACTCAAGGTTTTTCGTGGCTGACCGAAGTCTTCGGAGATGACCGCTTTACGCGTGCTTGTCGCCGACGACGACTACGACTCCCGAGGGTTGCTGCAGGTTTACGTGCAGGGCGACCCGGAGCTGACGCTGGTCGGCGCGGCAGCCGATGCTGACGGCGCCATCGCCCTCGCCCGCGAGCACAAGCCGGACACCGCCCTGCTCGACGTGAACATGCCGGGCGGCGGTGGCGTGCGCGCCGCCCGTGAGATCCGGGCCGTCTCGCCGGAGACGAGCATCATCGCGGTGTCGGCGATCGACGATCGCGCCACCGTGCTGGACATGCTCGACGCCGGCGCGATCTCGTACGTGGTGAAGGGCGCCACGCGCGAGCACATCCTGGACACGGTTCGGCGCGGGGTCGCGGCGCACCGGAAGCTCGCCTAGAGCGGCCGCTTAAAGCTCGCGCCGCCCGCGAAGCGCCTTGCCGAGCGTGATCTCGTCGGCGTACTCGAGGTCCGCGCCCACCGGCAGCCCGCTGGCCAGCCGCGTGACCGCCACGCTCGCCGCGCGGTCGCGCAGCTCCTCGGCGATGTAGAGCGCGGTCGCCTCCCCCGTGGTGGTGGAGTTGGTGGCCACTACCACCTCGCGCACGCCGCCGCCCTGCACGCGGGTGAACAGCTCGGCCAGCCGGATGTCCTCGGGGTCCACGCCGTCGATTGGCGACAGCGCGCCGCCCAGCACGTGGTAGCGCCCGTGGAACTCGTTAGTGCGCTCGATGGGGATCACGTCGCTGGGCTCCTCCACCACGCAGATGAGCGCGCCGTCGCGGCGCTGGTCCTCGCAGATGCGGCAGCGCGGCCCCACCGCGAGGTTGAAGCAGATCTCGCACATGCCTACCTGCTCCTTCACCTCGCGAATGGCGTCGGCCAGCCCCAGCGCCTCCTCGTCCGAGGCGCGCAGGATGTGGAACGCCAGACGCTGCGCGGTGCGTTGGCCGATGCCGGGCAGGCGCGCGAGCTCGGTGATCAGACGGTTGACGGGCGGTGCGAGCAAGGGACGGTGAGGTTAGCCACGCGTGCGGCGAACGAGCTCGAACTCGAGCGTGACCCAGGGCGCACGGTCGAGCGCGGCGTGCAGTCCGTCCTCGGTCTCGAAGCGCCCGTCCAGCCGGCGACCCTCCGCGTGCCCGCTCATCCTCTCCCGGGCGAACGGCCACGGATCGAGCTCCACCCGACCGCCGCCGAGCGCCTTCAGCTCGATGCTCGTCAGACCGTCGGCAGCCGGCACCTCGCCGAGCCGGATCTCGGCCCAGTCGAGGCATAACGCCAGCGAGAGGCTGTCCCATACGCGCACCAGCAGGTGGTTGCGCCGCACCTCGTCCGGGTCCGCTTCAAGCGTGGCGAGCAGCTTCTGCTGGAACTGCCGCTCCGACTCGAGGAACCGGCGCTGCAGCCCGAGGTCGGCGCCGTCGGGCCAGAAGCGCTCGAAGAGGCCCGTGCCATGCATCGACACGAGCACCGCCGCGTAGCGGCTCTGCGCGACCAGGCGAGTGGCGGCGCCGGACCAGAGCTCGATCTTCGGTTCGATCGGCAGGTCGATGAACGTGTGCGGGAGCCCGGTATCCGGGTTCAGCGCGGGCCGCAGGTCCCAGCGTGCCCAGCCCACGTCGTGCTGCTCGGCCCCGAGGCAGACCTCCTCCCACGGCTCCACCGCACCGAAGCGCTCGTTCCCCCAAGCACGCGCGAGCTGTCCTGAGAGCCAAGCGTGCGAGGCCTGGCCGATCGCGATCGCGGAGCCGTCGTCCTCGTTGCGGATCAGCATGGGGCGCCCATGCCAGGCCCGGGCCCGGTCAGCCGGTGGGGTAGCCCGGCTCAGGCCGGTTTGGCAAGAGCCCGAGCACGGTGTAGGCCAAGACCGTGGCCGCCAGCAGGCCGAACATGATCGTGGTGACCTTGTCGATCTTCCAGGTGGAAACCGCCACCAGAACGGCGGCGAGCGTCAACACAGCCGCACCCGGGATCGGACGAATGGCGGCCACCAGCACAAGCCCCACCGCGAGCAGCACCAGGCCGGCAACGGCGAAGAGCAGCAGGTCCTGCTGTTTGTGCGTGACGCAGATGGGCGTATCGCAAGGCCCGATCCTCAGTCCCAGCGCAGCCGCCCAGATCGTCGGCGCCAGCAGAACGAGACCCACAGCCGACAGGAAGCGATCAGCCCTTGGGCGCGTGAAGAGAGCCCAGCCAACCGGGATCGTGACGACGCAGCCGATCAGGAATACAGCCCAGCCCATGCGCGGCAGTCTAATTCGTCGGAGTGGGCTAGAGGCCAGGCAGGCCCAGGCCGCCGAGGCCCTCCAGCCCACCAAGGCCGCCCATCGCTCCACCGAGGCGCTTCTCCGCCAGCTCCTGGGCCGAGCGGATAGCCTCGTTCACCGCAGCGAGCACGAGGTCCTGGAGCAGCTCCACGTCCTCGGGGTCGACCGCTTCGGGATCGATCCGCACCTCTTGCAGCTCCAGCCCGCCGGTGATCTTCACCGTCACCGTGCCGCCGCCGGCGCTGGCCTCGACAACCTCAGACTTGAGCGCCTCCTGCGCCTTCGCCATGTCGGCCTGCATCTGCTGGACCTGGCGCATCATCTGGTTGATGTTGGGCTGCTTGGGCATCGCGCTCACTCCTCGTGGTCGAGCACCTCGGTGGCGCCAAAGTCTTCCCGAAGCCGCTGAAGCAGTTCCTCTTCGCTGAGCCCCGCGAAGCCGGACTGGCTCGCGGGCTCCCCGTCGCGCAGCTCGTACACGAGCTCGAGCGAGCTGCCGGTGAGGTCCCGCAGCGCGGTGGCGAGCAGGCCGCGGTTCGCCTCGGCCTTCTTCTTCGAGAACGCGGCGCCCTCGGCGAAGGCGATCGTGAGCCGCCGGCCCTCGATCTCGGCCGGGCGGGCGTCCGCGAGCAGCGCGCCCACCATGGCATTCTCGTCGCGCACGGCCTCGACGGCCGCCGGCCAGAGCGACTTGATCTGATCGAGGTCGACCGCGGGTGCGGCAACGGGCTCCGGCTCCGGCTCTGGTTCCGCCAGCGCGGTGCCGGCCAGGGCCGCCACCGACCCGGCCTCCGAGCGCTGAGCGGCGC
>JBKPDA010000318.1:0-15919 GCA_046727635.1 Actinomycetota bacterium
CGCGCCGTGCACCTGGCGCTGATGGAGGCCGGCATCCGCAACCGCGTGGAGATCTGGGCCGACGGCGGCTACCGCCACGGCTGGGACATCGTGAAGCTGCACTGTCTGGGCGCGAACCGCGTGGGCTTCGGCACGCTCGCGATGGTCTCGCTCGGCTGCACGATCTGCCGCGGCTGTCAGCTCGACACCTGCCACGTGGGCATCGCCACGCAGATCGAGACGAAGGAAGAGGCCGACATGAAGGGCCTCAAGAAGTTCACCCCGCAGGAGTTCGAGCTTGCCGCCGAGAACTGCACGCGCTTCTTCAGCGCGATGGGCGACGAGGTGGCGCGGATCTGCGCCGACCTCGGGTTCGAGCGCGCGCAGGACCTCGTGGGCCGGTCGGACCTGCTCGTGCAGTCGCGCAGCGTGCACGACGTGGATGTGGCGGAGATGATCAAGCCGCTCGAGGAGTTCCTTGATCTGGAGCCCATCGACCTGCCGGCGGTGGAGGAGGAGCGCTCCGAGCCCGGGCTTGTCGTGGCGCGTCCGATCCGGATGAAGCCGAAGGCGGCGTCGCACGAGGTGGCGGCCCTGGCCACGGACGTGTGCGCCGGCACCATCGTGCGCCGCTCCTTCCCGCGTCCCGCCGACGCCGACGACCGCGTGCTCGGCACCGAGCTGGCCGGCGAGCTGGCGCGGGCGCGCATCTTCCATCCGGAGACGGCGCCTGCCGCCACCGAGGACACGCTGGCCCACATCCACTTCGACGGCGGCTCGGTGGCCGGCCAGGGGCTCGGCGCCTTCAACGTCTACGGCGTCGACATCACCGTGGAGGGCGGCGCGCAGGACGGCGTGGCGAAGACGATGCTGGGCGGCAAGGTCTCGATCATGAAGGGCAAGAACCGCTTCGGGAAGCGGGTTAACGGCTCGGTGGGCAAGTCGTTCGCCTACGGCGCCCAGCGCGGCCGGCTGTTCGTGCAGGGCAACGCGGACTCGCGCTTCTGCATCCGGCTGTCTGGCGCCGATGTGGTGATCGGCGGCGAGCCCGAGGGCCGGCTGGAAGACGAGCTGGGCTGCGTGGCCGACCGCGCGAACATCAAGGGGTTCGCGTTCGAGTACATGACGAACGGGCGAGCGGTCGTGCTGGGCGACCCGGGCCCGTGGTTCTGCGCCGGCCAGACCGGCGGCCGCGTGTACCTGCGCGTGAACGAGGGCTGGGGCCTGACGCGCGAGGCGCTGGAGCGGCGGCGTGGCAAGGGGGCGAAGGTGGCGCTGGAGGACCTCGACGCCGAGGGCGTGCTCGACGTGCAGGAGCTGCTCGGCCACTACGCGGAGGAGCTGCGCGCGACCGGGCAGCCGGACGAGGCGCTGCGCATCCTCGACCTTGCGGCGGACGCGGAGCAGCACTTCATCATGAGCATTCCGCAGAAGGAGCAGACCGACCCGTCGGTCTCCACTGAGTGATCCTCAGCCGGCTCGAGCACCCGATCGTCCAGGCGCCCATGGCGGGCGGCCCCTCGACGGTGGAGCTGGCTGCGGCGGTGTGCGAGGCGGGTGGTCTTGGCTTCCTTGCCGCGGGGTACCGGACTGCGGAGGCCCTGCGCGGTGAGATCGCGTCGCTGCGCTCGCAGACGGGCGCTCCGTTCGGCGTGAACCTGTTCGTACCGCGGCGCGATCCGGTGGACGAGGCGGCGCTGGCCGCGTACGTGGATCGGCTCGGCGGCGAGGGTGAGTTGGGGGAGCCGCGCTGGGATGACGACCAGTGGGACGCGAAGCTGGCCGTGGTCGCCGAGGAGCGGGTGCCGGTGGTGTCGTTCACATTTGAGCTGCCCTCGGTGGAGGCGGTCGATGCTCTGCGCGGCGCGGGCTGCGAGCTGTGGATGACGGTGACCTCACTTCCCGAGGCGAGGGCGGCGGCAGAGCGCGGCGCGGACGTGCTCGTGCTGCAGGGCGTGGAGGCCGGCGGGCACCGCGCGTCGTTCGAGGACCGGAACGGCGCCGAGGGGCTTTCGACACTGGCCCTGCTGCGGTTGGTGGCTTCCGAGCTGGACGTGCCGCTGGTGGCGGCCGGCGGGATCGGCGACGGCGCGGCGGTGGCGGCCGTGCTCGCCGCCGGTGCGGCGGCGGCCCAGGTGGGCACCGCGTTCATGCTCGCGCCCGAGGCGGGCACGAACCCCGCCCAGCGGGAAGCGCTGGCGCGGGAGGCGCCCACCGCCTTGACACGCGCCTTCAGCGGCCGCACGGCTCGCGGGATCGTGAACCGCTTCATGCGCGACCACGACGTGGCGGCACCGATCGCCTACCCCGAGGTGCACCACCTGACCTCGCCGCTGCGGGCGGCGGCCCGCGAGGCGGGCGATGCGGACGGCTTCAACCTCTGGGCGGGCCAGATGCACCGGCTGGCGGTGGCCGAGCCGGCAGGCGACATCGTGCGGCGGCTAAGCCGAGATGCCGCGCTGGCAATCGGCCGGGCGTCCGCCGCCTTCGACCGCGACAGGACGCGCGACTAGCCCCGCCCCAAAAGGCGCCGCCACAGGCTCGGCGGACGTGGCTGCGTCTTCAGCCACTCGTCGCGGCTCGGCAGCCGGCCCGCCTTCCGGGCCGCCATCGCGCACTTGGTGTGGGCGTGCCGGCGGCGCGACGTGTCGCCCTCGGGTGCTATCAGCACGTGCTCGCTGAGCGCGGGCAGGAAGCCGCTGCAGAAGGGGCAGCGGTAGGTGGCCGGCTTGCGGTTCTGGGCCCGGCGCACCGTCCACCAGCGGGCAGCTTCAAGCTTGGCCACGGATCAAGCATGAACCCAAGAAACGGTCGAGGGCCCCGCGGGGCCCTCGAGCCACTCCTCCCTCAACCGGCGCCTCTCGGCTCAGCGCCTACAGCGCGTCGGCCTCATCCAACTGCGCTGCCAACCCCCTCAGGCGCGCCGTCGAGGGTCTCTCCGGTCAAGCTGATGAAGTAGAGGTGGAAGCGTCCGATGACGACCTCGTCCCCGTCGTCGAGCTCATGCCAGTCGACTCGCTCGCCGTTCAGGAACACGCCGTTCAGGCTGCGGTCGTCGAGTATCCGGACACTCCCCTCGTCGCGATGAAGCAGGGCGTGCCTCCGCGACACCGTCGGATCGTCAAAACGCACGTGAGCCGCCAAGCTCCGGCCCAGGCGCGTCCAGCCCTCCTCGAGCTCCACCACGCGGATGCGGCCGTCCTCGTCGAACACGAGGTAGTCCGCGCCGTTGTCCAGCTCCGAGCGCTTGCGCGTGAGCCAGGTCGGGTGCTCTACCTCGTGAGTGCCGATCGGCTCGGCCGGCGTGTTGTCTCCGAAGATCGACGCGCGCCTGAAGCGACCGCCATGGCAGTGCGGGCACGACGGGATCTCGTCACGCTCGTGAAGGGCGATTGCGAATCCACACGACTCGCATCGGAAAGATCCTGCTCCCGCCAGCGTGCCGGCGACGAAAGCGTCCAATGTCTCTCCTTGGGGCCTGATCGTGCGGATGATAACGAAATAAAGAATCCGTGCTTGGCTCAAAAATGCGGTATCTGCGAAAAACGTGACAGAAATGGCCTAAGCGCCTACCTAATTTGGGCCAAGTTGTCGAATTGGGCACATTGGCGCTCACTGGGATTTCGCGTGCGGGGAAGAGGGTTTCGACGGGCCCGTCCGAACATCGGCGCATGGCCCACGACCTCGCTTCGATGATCCTTCGCACGAGTCTGGGCGCCCTCGGACACCACCGCTCAACCTGCTCTGACTGCCACCGCACCCCGCTGGCGGGCGAGCTGCTGCACGTCTTCGAGTCGGGCGACCAGCTGTGCTCGCTCTGTCTCGCCGGGCTGCCCGAGCGCGAGCGCGTGCCGCTCCGCTCCGAGCGGGTGCACGCCGGCGAGCGCCGGCTGGCCGTGGTGCCGCGGGCGGCTTAGGACTCCACCGACAGCGATCCATAGAATCCGCGCCCGGATGAATCCGATCGAGGCGCACGTGACGATCTCCGCACCGCGCGAGGAGGTCTACGACCTGATGGTCGACCTCGCCGGCCGGCCGGCCTGGTGCGACCACTACCAGCGGGACTACCACCTCACGCGGCCGCGTTCGGCCGGCGTGGGCGCCGGGGCCCGCTTCAAGGTGAAGGCGCGGCTGAACAAGACGTACGTGGAGCTTGCGATCGTGGAGGCGGCCCGCCCGCGGCTGATCCGCGAGGAGCTGCGGCTGTGGCGCCTGGGTCGCACGCGCGGATACGCGCTGTACGAGCTCGAGCCGGTGGGCCGCGGCGCCACGCGCGTGCAGCTGTCGTTGTGGACCGAGCCGGCCACCCGGCTCGACGCGTTCAAGGAGAGCTTCGGCGCCCGCCGCTGGCTGCGCCGCAAGGTGCGGAAGTCGCTCAACCGGCTGCGGCTGATCTTCGAGGACGAGCGGCGCACGGAGCCGCTGCCGCGGGCCACGATCGCCGGCTACGAGCCGGCGAAGGCGCCGCGCTTCGGGAGCACCGCGTAGTGGCTGCGACTAGACTCCCCGCCCGCATGAGGAGGCTGATCGTGCTCGCGGCTCTGGCGCTGCTCGTCATGGGCACCGCCACCGCCTGCAGCAAGAAGGAGGTGCTTCCGACGCGCGAGGGGCTGCCTGTGAAGCTCGGCGGGCTCGACTACACGGTTTTCATCACGCGCGAGTTGAACCCGCGCGACAACGAGGATCGCGACTACATCCCCCAGGTGGACCCGGGCACGGGCTACGCCTTCTTCGGCGTGTTCATCCAGGTCTGCAATACGCACCACGGCGGGCCCGCCCGCATCCCGGTTGGCGACTTCAAGATCGTCGACACGCAGGGCAACACCTACTCGCCCAGCCCGCTGCCAACCACCGACATCTTCGCCTACCGCCCGGTGGCGCTTGCCCCGCGCCAGTGCATTCCGGTGGCCGGCAGCACGGCCGCCGGCGCTCCCACGGGCGGCGCCCTGCTGCTGTTCAGGCTGCCGGTGGCGGCGATCGAGAACCGTCCGATGGACCTCGAGATCGCCCCGCCCGCCACGGGCGTCTCGCCCAAGCGACAGCGCATCGAGCTCGACATCTAGCGTGTAACCGGGCCAGCGCGGCACCGCGTTAGGGTGCGCGCGTGCGAGCCCACCCGCCGCTCTCAAGCATCGCTCGCGAGTGGCTTCGCATCGGCTGCATCGGGTTCGGCGGGCCACCCACGCACATCGCGCTGCTGCGCGACCTCTGCGTCGAGCGGGAGCGCTGGCTGTCCGCCGAGGAGTTCGAGGATGCGATCGCGGCCTGCAATCTGCTGCCCGGCCCGGCCTCCACTCAGCTCGCGATCTTCTGCGCCTGGCGCTTGCGCGGGCCTGCCGGCGCTCTGCTCGGCGGGGCGTGCTTCATCGCGCCAGGGCTGATCGTGATCCTGGCGCTGGCCGCGCTGTTCCTGACCGGCTCGCCTCCGCGCTGGGTGCGCGGCGCCGGCGCCGGAGCGGGCGCGGCCGTGGCGGCGGTGGCGGTGAACGCCGGCTGGGGCCTCGCGCCGGCGAGCTGGCGACGCGCGGGGGGGCGTCAGCGGGCCCGCTGGATCGCCTACGTAGTGCTGGGCGGCGCCGCCGCGGCGACGGTCGGCCCGTGGCTCGTCCTCGTGCTGGTGGCGTGCGGCGCCGCCGAGGTGCTTTCACAGCGAACGGGGTCGGCGAGGGGGCTGGCGAGCGTGACACCGGCGCTCGTTCCGTTGGCGGCCGCCTCGATGGGCGGGCTTGGCGCGCTCGTGTGGGTGGCGTTCAAGGTCGGCGCGCTCTCGTACGGGGGCGGCTTCGTGATCATCCCGCTGATGCAGGCCGATGCGGTCGACCACTACCACTGGATGACCGACGCGCAGTTCCTGAACGCGGTGGCCCTCGGCCAGATCACGCCCGGGCCGGTGGTGCAGACCGTGGCGGTGGTGGGCTACGCCGCCCGCGGCTTGGGCGGAGGGCTGCTCGCGTCGGCCGTGGCGTTCGCCCCGTCCTTTGCCTTCGTGCTGCTCGGGGCGGGGAGCTTCGCCCGGCTGCGTGGCAACGCGACCGCGCGGGCGTTCCTGGACGGCGCCGGTCCGGCAGCGATCGGCGCCATCCTCGGCTCGGCTATCCCGCTCGCGGGCGCGCTCAGCGAGGGGTGGCAGGTGGCGGTGCTCGGAGGCGCTGCGGGCGCGCTCCTGATCCTGCGGCTCGGCGTTGTGAGCACCCTGCTGGCGGCCGGCGCCGTCGGCGTGGTGGTGGCGCTCGCGGGAGGCCCGCTGCCGAGCTAGTGCCTAGTGGAGACCAGCCGCGAGCACCGTGCGAGCGGCCGGCGCCGCTGTGTCGCCGCCCGCGCCGGCGCGCACCAGCAGCACGCAGACGGCGATCTTCGGGTGGCGCACCGGCGCGTAGCCGGTGAACCAGGCGTCGGTCTTGCTGCCGGGCGGCTCGTTGGTGTCGCTCGGAGTGTCCGGCCCGGTGGTGCCCTTCGGCGGCACCGTGCTCTCCAGCTCGGCGGTGCCGGTCTTGCCGGCCACCGTGGCGTAGGGGAGGGCGGCGCGAACGCCAGTGCCGTACTTCACGACGGCGATCATCATGCGCTCGAGCGTGCGCGCCACGCGCGGTGAGGTGGCGCGGATAGGGGGAGCCGCTGGGCTGCCGGGAACGAGGCTGGGACGGCGACGCAGCCCGTTCGAGGCGATCGCCTGTGCCACCGAGGCGAGCTCGAGCGGCGTGGCGAGCACGCGGCCCTGGCCGATCGCGGTCGATCCGAGCGCGAGCGGCGAGCCGATTTCGTCAGCCGCTGGGATCGTGCTGGGCAGCGCGCCGGGAATCGACGGCTGCTCGTTGAACCCGTAGCGCTGGGCTTGGGCCACCAAGCGGTCGGCGCCCACCTTGACCCCCAGCGGGGCGAACACGGAGTTGCAGGAGCGGGCGAAGCTCTGCACCAGCGTGCCGCCGCAGTACTCGCCGTTCGCGTTCTGCAGGTCTACGCCGTCGATCGTGGCCTTGGTGTCCACCGGGAATTGCGTGCTGGTCTTGGCCACGCCCCAGCGCAGCACCGCGGTTGCGGTGATGACCTTGAAGGTGGAGCCCGGCGGCTGCGGCGCGGAGAACGCGATGCCGGCCAGCGCGCGCACCTCGCCTGTGCGGGCGTCGAGCGCGGCGATCCCCCCGAAGCGCCCGGCCAGGGCCCCGACCGCCGCCGCCTGGACGTCCGGGTCGATGGTCGTGCGAACCGGGGCGGCCGCCCGCGGCTGGCTGCTGGCGAGCACGCGATCGCCAGCGATCAGCTGGCCGCCGGGAGTGCCGGCCACCTGGTCCTCCAGCGCGCGCTCGAGGCCCGACAGCCCGATCGGGGTGTCGGCGGGGAAACCGCGCGCGTAAAGCTCCTTGCGGTCGGCCGGGCTCACCGCCTGGCCCACCGTGCCGGCTATCGACTCGCCCACGCTTCCGAGCGGCGAGCTCCGCGAGCTGGCCGGGCCCTCGACGATCGTCTTGCCGTCGCGCGCGAGAATCGCCGCGCGCTCGGGGGCCTGCGTGGAGCGCCGTAGCGTCGCTCCCCTCGACATCCCGGGGAAGGCGAGGTTCGGCGCCCAACCGAGCCGCCCGTCCTTTGCCCGCAGGCGCAGGTCCGCCCGCACCGTGCCGAAGATGCGGGTGGTCACGGTCATCGGCACCTGGACGATGCCCGAGCCGACGTCCTTCGCCCGCCCCGCAAACATGTGCTCCTCGGTGGCGGTGTCGCGCGCGCGGGCATAAGCGGCGACGAAGTCCGACAACCGCACCCGTCGCTGCGAGGAGGGCGTGAGCATGCCGTACATCGCCTCGTAGTCGCCGCGCTGCCAGGCGGCCTCGAAGCGGTCCGCCAGGCGCTCCGAGGACGATGACTTGTGGCCGGCGCCGACCACGATCCCCACGCCCAGGGACACGGCAGCCAGCGCCCCGAGCGCAGCCACCCTCCTGCGCCTCGCCGCACGCGCGCGTGCCGTCCGTGGCGGGTTAGGTGCGATGGCCATCACCACCCTATGGGTAACTTCTGCGACCTGGCGTGACCGGACTCGACTGGATCATCGTGGCCTTCACCCTGCTGATGGCCGTGTGGGGCTACATGCAGGGGCTCGTAGTGGGGGCCATGTCGCTGGGCGGCTTCATCGCCGGCGCCCTGCTCGGCTCGCGCGTCGCGCCGCTGCTCCTCTCGGGCGGCTCGCGGTCCCCGTACGCCCCGCTCTTCACGCTCGTCGGCGCCGTGGTGGTCGGCGGCGTCCTGGCGTCCTTGCTCGAGGCGCTCGGCTTCCAGCTGAGGCGCCGGATGGGTCCCCGGCTCGGGCAGCTCGACGGCGCCGCCGGGGCCGTGCTGGTGGCCTGCTTCGGCCTCGGGCTCGTGTGGGTGGCGGGGGCGGTGGCGCTGCAAACCCCGGGAGCCCGCCACCTGCGTCACGACATCCAGCGCTCGAAGATCCTCCGGGCGCTCAACGACGCCCTCCCGCCGAGCGGCTCGCTGCTGAACGCGCTGGCGCGCTTCGACCCGCTCCCCAGCATCAACGGGCCCGCGGCGAACGTGCCGCCCCCGAGCTCCCGGATCGCGCGCGACCCGGACGTCGCCGCGGCGGGCCGCAGCGTGGTTCGCATCCTGGGAACGGCTTGCGGACTTGGTGTGCAGGGCTCGGGGTGGATCGCCGGGCCAGGGATCGTAGTGACCAATGCTCACGTGGTCGCGGGGGAGGACGACACCACCGTGCAATTGCGCGGGGTTGGGCCGCACTTCAGCGCAACAGCGATCTGGTTCGACTCGCACAACGACATCGCGGTCCTACGGGCGAACGCCCTGCGCGACGCACCGTCACTGAGGTTGCGCACGGACGCTCCTGTAGGTACGTCGGCGGCCGTGCTTGGTTTCCCGGAGAACGGCCCTTATGACGTCGAGCCCGCGCGCTTGGGCCAGACCACCGAGGTGATCACGCAGGACGCCTACGGACGTGGCCCGGTACGGCGGGCGATCACCTCGCTGCGAGGGCTCGTGCGCTCGGGCAACTCGGGCGGACCGGTGGTGGATGGCGCCGGGCGGGTGGTCACGACGGTGTTCGCCGCCACCGTGGGCGGCGCCCACCGCGCGGGCTTCGGCGTGCCAGACTCGATCGTGGCCGACGCGCTGAGGCAGGCGAACGGCCCCGTGAGCACCGGGCAGTGCGCCGGTTAGCTGCGCCTCTTGAGAACGAACACGGCCGTGGACGTCAGCGTGTTGCTGCCGGCCACCGCGGGATGGAAGGTCTCCCTGAGCGCCACTCGTAGGCGCTTGCCGCTCCCCGTCAGCCGCCGTCCCGTGGATGTGATCCGGACGCTCAGCGAGCCGTGGCCGGCAGCCGCGAGCGTGGCGGACCCGCGCCCGATCGCCTTGCCGCCGCTCGTGAGCACCACCGTCATCGTGCCCGGTCCTGGCCACGAGAGCCGCAGCAGGAGCCGGCTTCTGCGGGCCAGCTTGTGGAGGTCGAACTTGCCCAGCAGACGGGCCACCGAGCGAGCGTCGGTCTGTACCAGCGCCGGGTCATACACCGGCGGCGGGACAACCACGGCCCAGGCCGCGAGGGCAGGGCTGGGGTCGGTGTTGCCGTAGGGATCGGTGGCCCGCGCCCGGAAGGTGTGGATGCCTGGGGTGGGCGTGCCCAGACCGACGGGCGAGGTGCAGGCGGTGTAGGCGCGGCCGTCCACGCTGCACTCGAAGTCGGAACCCGGCTCGCTCGAGTCGAAGGCGACGCTCTCGGGCCCCGGGGCCACCCTGCCCGCTGGGGCCGAGCCGATGGTGGTCTCCGGCGGGTCGATGTGGATGGCGCGGCCCTTGAACGCGTCGTAGGACGGCTTGTGCGTGTAGTCCTGGAACACGAGCCCGGTGTGGTTGTCCCACGCGTCCGTGACGTCGGACTGCGGTGAGCCGTCATGCCAGAAGTACTCGGTGAGCCCGCGGAGATTCAGCTGCTCGTGCAGCCCCACCAGCTGGCCCATGAGCGAGTCGATGTCGGCGGCCTGACCAGCGAGGTCCTTCGTATAGATCCCTGGCTTGCCCGCGCTGCCCCAGCCGAACTCCGTCATCCATATTGGCCGAGCCGCGTCGCCGTTCGCGTTCATGATCGCCCGCACCTGCTCGACGAGCCCCACGGCGTCGTCCGGGGTGTTGGCGTAGCCGTGCACGGCGAGCGTGTCGAACGAGCCCTCCACGCCGTCGGCGTAGAGCTGGGTGACGTAATCGGCGAGGCGGATCGCAAGGGCGTTGAGGCTGTCAGGCATGCCCGCGGTCACGACCTCCGCGCTCGGATCGGCGGCTCTGATCATGGGCGCCACGGTGGTGAGCATCTGCACGTAGCCCGCCGCGCTCGGCGCGCCGCCCCAGTAGCTCGGGAAGTTGGGCTCGTTCCAGATCTGCCAGGACTTGATCGGCCGCTTCGGCACGGTCGGATTGGCGGCCCAGAAGCTGCCATTCGGGCCGTACCGGCCGATCAGCACGACGAGGAAGTCGCCGAGCTGCTTCTCGTCGGTCGGCGGGCAGCGCGTCGGCCTGGCGGCGCCCGGGCAGGAGGTGGCCCAGCTGGGGCTGTAGAGGACGACCGGTAGGACCTGCATGCCGGCTCTCGCGGCGCTGGTCATGAACGAGTCCGTGTCGCTCCACGAGTAGCTGCCCTTCGAGGGCTCGATCGCCGACCAGTCGAAGAGCTGGCGCAGGAGCTCGACACCCGCGGCCTTCTGATCGTCGAGGATCGGGGTGCGATCGGCCTGGCTCAGCGAAATGAGGTCGGGCGACGAGACGCCGAAGAAGTCGCTCGGGAGCGGCGCCGCCCGCGCCGTCGCACAGGAGGAGGCGGCCAGAAGCGCGCCCGCGAGCACAAGAGCGCGCAGACCTACATCCACCTGATCCAGCGTAACCCGGCTTCCGGCGGGCGGCGAGCGCATCAGTGCGTCCAGCCTGTCGTGCAGCTTCTCAAGCGGCTGGGGGCCGTGCCGATCACCGGAGCATGCGGGTAGTCACCCTTCCCCTGCTCGCCGCGGCTCTCTGCGGCGTGCTCGCTCCGGCCAGCGCCTTCGGCCAGGCCGACTCCAATCGCACCACCTTCCTTCTCTCACGGGCCTACGACGGCGGCCTGCCCAACGGTGTCTCCCGTAACCCCGCGGTGTCCCACGATCAGCGAATCGCGCGTGTGATCGCCTTCGAGTCGGACGCGACGAACCTCGTCCCGAACGACACCAACGGGCTCACCGACGTCTTCGTCGTCAACCGCGGCGGCGGCTGGGGCCACAACGGCACGCCCTGGAAGATCGGCTCCACCGAGCTGGTCTCGCACGGCCTCGGCGGCCAGCCGGCCAACGGCCGCTCATACCGTGCCGCGGTGGACGGCGACTCGCACCACGCGCCGAGCTGCGTCGCCTTCGTCTCCGACGCCTCGAACCTCGTGCCCGGCGACACCAACGGCAAGCCCGACGCGTTCGTCTACAACCTCGCCAGCCAGCAGATCACCCGCGTGTCCGTGGACGCTCACGGCCGCCAGTCGAACGGCTCCACCTACGAGGTGGCCGTGGACGGCGACTGCGAGCGCGTGGCCTTCGTCTCGGACGCCACCAACCTGGCTCTGACCAGCACCAAGATCGACGCCTGGAAGAGCGCGGTGACCTCGGGCGCTCCCGCCGGCACCAAGCAGGTGTACGTCAAGGTGCTCAAGGGCGGCAACCTCGACAAGGGCTTCAAGGGGCTGACCTTCCTCGCCTCCGCCTCGGCCAAGGGGAAGGCCGGCAACGGCGACTCGCAGCGCGTCTCGTTCGCGCGTGCCGGCAAGAACGTGGTGTTCTCCACGGCCGCGAGCAACCTGAGCCCAGCCGACCACAACGGCGCCCTCGACGTCTTCGAGCGCTCGTTCACGCGCAAGTTCACGCACATCAGCGGGAAGGGCGTACAGGCGCTGAGCTTCGGCACCAAGCTGGTCTCCGCCACGCCCTCGGGCAAGGCCGGCAACGGCGCCTCCACGAACCCGAGCGTGAGCGACGACGGCCGCTACGTGGCCTACGAGACGCTCGCGAGCGACCTCGCCTCCGGCGACAGCAATGGCGTGTCCGACGTCCTCGAGGCCGACGTGGGGGGCAAGCACGCCAAGCAGAAGTGGGTGTCGAAGTCGGCCTTCAGCGGGCTCGGCAACGGCCCCTCGAACCACCCGGTCATCTCCGACGCGGGCGAGTTCGTGCTCTTCGACTCGCTGGCCAGCAACCTGCGCCCGTCCGCGAGCGTCTCGACCGACGACAACGGCGTCCGCGACGTGTTCCTTTGGAACCGCCCGACGGGCAACGTCTCGCTCGAGTCGCGCAACGCGGAGAACGGCTACCTCGACACCGCCTCGCAGCACCCCGCCACGAGCGCGCGCGGCAACTACGTGCCGTTCGAGTCGGCCAACCCGGGCATCGACCCGACCGTGGCGATCGCCCGCACCTCGGCCGCCGACAACGCGCTCGAGGTGCCCGACCTGATCGATCCGGACGTGATCGCGCCAACGGTTCCGACCGTTGAGACGCCGGGGCTCGTGGGGCCGGATCCGGGGCTCGAGCAGGTCTACGTGCGGTATCTGGGCCCGCAGTAGCGGGGTCGTTCTCGACACCCGACACCTGACACCCGAGACCCGGCCCGGTAGACGCACGTCTCCCCGGCCCTCTATCTTGGAACGCCGCTCATGGCCAAGACACTCGTTGTAGCCGAGAAGCCGTCCGTCGGGCGCGACATCGCGTCGGCGCTGCCGGGCAGCTTCAAGCAGGCAAAGGACAAGACCTATCTGGAGGGCGACGACTACCTGATCACCTGGGCGGTCGGGCACCTCGTCGGGCTGGCCGAGCCCGAGGCATACGACCCGAAGCTGAAGAAGTGGCGCTTCGCGGACCTGCCGATCGTCCCTGACAGGTTCAAGCTCGTGCCCAACGACGAGCGGGCGAAGAAGCAACTTCACGCGATCCACCGCCTGATGGCGCGGGACGACGTGGACGTGGTGGTGAACGCCTGCGACGCCGGGCGCGAGGGTGAGCTGATCTTCGCTTACGTCTACGAGACCGCCGGCGTGAAGAAGCCGGTCCAGCGGCTCTGGCTCAACTCGATGACCCGCAAGGCGATCGAGGAGGCGTTCAAGCACCTGCGGCCGGGCGAGGAGATGGCGCAGCTCGAGGCCGCGGCGCGCTCGCGCTCGGAAGCCGACTGGGTGGTGGGCATGAACGCCACACGCGCGGCGTCGATCCGCCTCCGGGCGGCGTTCGACGGCGCGGTGTCGCTCGGGCGCGTGCAGACGCCCACGCTCGCCCTGGTGGTGAAGCGCGAGCAGGCCATCCGCGACTTCAAGCCCGAGCCCTACTGGCTCGTGGAGGCGAAGTTCTCGGCCGACCAGGCCCGCCGTTACGCCGGCCGCTACCTCGGCGGCAAGCGGATCGCCGAGGAAGAGGCCGCGAAGATCGTCAAGGAGGTCGAGGGCCAGCCCGGAGAGATCACCAAGCTCGAGAAGAAGGAGGAGCGGGAGAGGCCGCAGCTCCTCTATGACCTCACCTCGCTGCAGCGGCACGCGAACACGCTGTACGGCTTCAGCGCCCGTCGCACCCTGTCCGCCGCCCAGCGCCTGTACGAGGAGCACAAGGCCATCACCTACCCGCGTACGAACTCGCGCTTCCTGAGCGGCGACCTCGTGGCGGAGATCAAGCCCACGGCGGCGCTCGTCGGCCACAACCCGCAGTACCGCAAGGCTTCCGAGTACGTCACCTCGCTCGAAAGGCTGCCGCTGGGCCGCGTCGTGAACGACGCGAAGGTCACGGACCACCACGCGCTCATCCCCACACGCTCGGAGCACGACCTCGGGAAGATGGGCGGCGACGAGCTGAAGATCTACGACCTCGTGGTCAAGCGCTTCCTGGCCGTCTTCCACCCGGAGGCGGTGTTCGAGCGCACCCGCGTGGAGACGACGGTGGCCACGCACATCTTCCGCACCAGCGGCCGCGTGCTGCTCGTGCCCGGCTGGAAGGCCGTGTACGGCGCGGAAGCCGAGAACGGGGATCGACCCGACGACGACACCGGCGGCGACCAGCTGCTGCCGAAGCTCGAGCAGGGCGAGTCGGTGCAGACCGACTCGGTCGAGTCGCTGCGCAAGGAGACCCAGCCGCCGCGGCGCTTCACGGACGCCTCGCTGCTCGGGGCGATGGAGACCGCCGGCAAGGACATCGAGGACGTGGAGCTGCGCGAGGCGATGAAGGACTCCGGCATCGGCACGCCGGCCACGCGCGCGGCCATCATCGAGCGGCTGATCGCCGTGGGCTATATCGAGCGCGAGGGCCGCGCCCTGGTGGCCACGGAGAAGGGCATGCAGGTGATCAAGCTGCTGGGCGAGCACGCTCTGACCTCCCCCGAGCTCACCGGCTCGTGGGAGCACCGGCTCGGGCTTATCGAGCAGGGCGAAGACAGCCGCGAGGGCTTCATGTCGGACATCGCCAAGTTCGCCGAGGACACGATCCAGGAGCTCGACAAGCTCAAGGGCGTGAGGATCGAGCGGGCCAACCTCGGCCCGTGCCCGGTCTGCGGCCGCGACGTGATCGAGAACCGCAAGGGCTACTCCTGCTGGTCGAGGGACGATCCCGGCTGCGGCTTCGTGGTCTGGAAGCAGAAGGCCGGCAAGAACCTGCCCGCGTCCGTGGTGAAGGAGCTGATGGAGAGCCTGCGGCTCTCGATCGAGGCCGGCGACGACCCGCCGGTGGGCCGCACCACCAAGCCGGTCACCGGCTTCCGCGGCCGCTCGGGCCGCAGCTTCCGCGCAAAGCTCGCCCTCCAGCAGAACGAGGAGGGCAAGTGGCGCGTGGAGTTCGACGAGGACTGGGCGCGCGGCGGAGCGCAACCGCCGGCCGAGGAGGAGGCGCCCGCCGAGGGCGCCGAGACCCAGCCCGCGTCGGGCGGCGGCAACGGCGATGGGGACAGCGCGCAGCCGGCGCCGCAGGCCGAGCCGGTCACGTCCGAGTAGCCCAGCTCAGCGGTCGCCCGGCAGCCGCGGTGGAGGCGGCAGAGGGTGGTGCTTCTCTTCCTCCTCGATGCCCAGCATCGTGCGCACGAAGGTGACGATCAGCGCGGCCGCGGTGCCGAGCAGCACCCACTTCGGCCAGAAGTCGCCATTGGTGCCGCTCGCCGCCCACACGGCTATGCAGATCGGGTTGGCGGTGATCAGCGCCGCCAGTCGGTGCCGCACCTGCTCGTTGCGCCAGATCGACATCGCGGCGGCCTTGGGCGCGGGCAGGGGCGGCAGGTCTGCCGTGAGCGGCTCCAGCTCGTTCACGGTCTTGGCGCTGTAGGCCTTCTCCACTCGCTCGCCCAGCTCGTCGGCGTCGATCCGTCCCTCGGCCGCGGCCTGGCGCAGGCGCTCGGCGACGGCCTCGCGGTCGGCGTCCGAGGCCCGGTGGGGAGGCGCGTCCATCAGCGCAGCTCGGACTCCGGCAGGTCGGGTGGGAACGGAATGTCTCGCGGGCTGGCTCCCTCCGTGTCGTCCCACGAGGTGTAGGCCACGCCGTCGCGACCCTCGTGCTGGCCATCGCCGCCGAGGGCGAGCACCGCCAAGCGCTCGCGCCTGCGGTTCACGAGCTGTCGCCGGACATCCGGCGCCACGCGCGCGAGCTCGCCCTCGCCGAGCTCCCGCTCATCGCCCTCCACGGACAGCGTGAGCGTGCCCTCGAGCACGAGGTAGACCTCCTCCTGGCGCTCGTGGCGATGGATCCGGCTGCGCCCGCCCGGCTGGAAGACCATGAGGTTCATCCCGAAGCTCGACACGCCGAGCTCGCGGCGCAGCAGCTGGAAGCGCTCGCCGGAGTCGAAGTCGAGCTTGGTTGTGGAGACTCCCTCTTCCATCCTGTCTAGAGCCCGAACGCGGCGCGCATGCTTGGCGCCCGCGCGGCGGCCCCCAGATTAGTCGGAAGTCCGAGCAGCTCCTCCGTTG
>JBKPDA010000319.1:0-13046 GCA_046727635.1 Actinomycetota bacterium
GCCGCTCTTGAACAGCGAGGCGATCGCCTCGCGGGAGATCCGGTCGCCCTCGTTCTCCAGGCGGTGGATCTCCACCAGCTGGGCCGAGATGTCGTCGCCGTGGCGTAGTAGGGACAGGGCCGAGGCCACGGCCGCCGCGGCGCCCGCCAGCACCTCCGCCAGCTCCTCGGCCTGCACCATCGGCGCCTCCACCGAGTAGAGCTCCAGCGAATCGGCGGTCTCCTCGGCGTAGTCGACCACGTCGTCCAGCGCTCGCGCCAGCTCGTAGGCGTCGCCGCGGTCGAGCTTCGTGCCGTTCGAGAGCTTGTGGATGATGTCGTGGGTGATCCGGTCGCCCTCCTGCTCGCAGATCAGGATGTCGCGCGCGAGGGCGGAGCGCTCGGGGAACTCCGTCATCAGCTCGCGCAGGAGCGTGCCGGTGCGCTGCACGTTTCGGCCGGACTCCTCGAACAGGCCCAGGAGGCTGTCGTCGTGCGAGGAGCGGCGCCGGCTCATGTGCCCGAGGTGACCTCGTCCGGGGCTTCCAGGAGCTCTTCCTCGAGCCCGTCTGGCGGGGCGCCGTCCGGCGGCTGGCCGTCGGGGGTCTCGGGCTCGAAGCGGTAGCCGATCCCGAAGTGCGTGTGGATGTAGCGCCAGTCGGGCGAGAAGCGCTCGATCTTCTGGCGCACCTTGCGCACGAACACGTCCACCGAGCGGTCGCCGTGCACCATCGCGTAGCCCCAGACGTGCTGATAGATCTCGTCACGTTCGAGCACCCGCCCGCGCGCCTTGGCGAGCAGATGGAGCAGCTCGAACTCGCGCCGCGTCAGGTCGATGCTCTGGCCGCCGACGAATGCCTGGAACTGGTCGGCGCGGATCTCGAGCTCGCCGGCCACGAGTGGCGCCTCCTCCGCCACCCCGGTGGTGCGCTTGCGCCGGCGGACGACCGCCTCTACGCGCGCAACTACCTCTTGCGGGTGGCACGGCTTCGTAACCCAGTCGTCGGCGCCGATGCGCAGGCCGCGCACGCGCTGGGCGACGGTGGACTGACCCGTGCAGACCACCACGCCGAGGCCGGGCAGCGCGTCACATACGCGTTCGAGGAACTCCCAGCCCTGCGGGCCGAGCAGGGCGAGGTCCACCACCAGGGCGTGGAGGCGCATAGAGAGCAGGTCCTCGGCCCGCGGCGGCGCGGTGAGCACTCTGTGCTGCCAGCCCATCTCGCCAATGCGCTTGGCGAGCACGCGGACGAAGCCGGTGTCCGAGTCGATGACCGCGAGTCGTATTGGGCCGGGCTGGACGCGCATGCCAAGGGAGCTCGGGAACGGAGCCGGCGCGATATTACCCGCGACGGACAGGTTCACGTGCATCTAGGCGCAGTGTATTGGGCCTTCGGCGGCCAGGCGAAGCGGATTCACGGCTTGTTCACAAGGTGCCCGCTAGGCGCGCCAAACGTACCCCGTTCAGGTGTTACGGCCGTTCACATCCTTTTCACAAGTCGGCCACACGCGGGTAACAGACTGCCCCAGACGGCGTGCGAGGGTCGCGCCCGGCCCAGCAAGCAATAGAAGGAGTCTTTGTGAAGTCACGCCATTTGGTGGCGGTTGTTGCAGCGGCGGTGCTCGCCCTTGCTGTGGCGGCCTGCGGAAGCAGCAACAAAAGCTCGACCTCCTCTTCCTCCGCGTCCTCAGGCGGCAGCACCGCCGGCGGGACCCTGAACGGCGCGGGGTCGACCCTCGCCCAGCCGATCTACCAGCAGTGGGGTAGCGAGCTCAAGAACCAGAACATCACGCTCAACTATCAGGGCGTCGGGTCGGGAGCCGGCGTCGCGTCATTCGCGGCCGGCACCGCCGACTTCGCCGCGAGCGATCCGCCGCTCACCCCTGAGGACAAGGCGACGATCAAGAAGAGCCCGCCGGTCCAGATCCCGACGGTGTTCGGGGCCATCACGGTCTCCTACAACCTGTCCGGGGTCGAGAAGGGGCTGAAGCTCGACGGCAAGACGATCGCCGACATCTACCTCGGCAAGGTCAAGAAGTGGAACGACCCCGAGATCGCGAGCCAGAACTCGGGCGTGAGCCTTCCGTCGAGCAACATCACGGTGGTCCACCGCTCCGACTCGTCGGGCACGACGAAGGGCTTCACCACCTTCCTCTCCAACTACAGCCCGGAGTGGAAGTCGAAGGTCGGCGCCGACAAGGACGTGAAGTGGCCGCTGGGCACGGGTGCCAAGGGCAACCCGGGCGTGGCCGCCGCCGTGAAGCAGACGCCGGGCTCGATCGGCTACGTGGAGGAGGCGTATGCGCTTCAGAACAACTTCACAACGGCCAGCGTGAAGAACAAGTCGGGCAAGTACATCGAGCCGTCGCTGGAGACCACCACGGCCGCGGGCGAGGGGATCACCGTGCCCGCCGATCTGGGCTTCACGACGATCGACTCGCCGAACCCGGCGGCCTACCCGATCGTCTCGCAGACGTTCATCATCGTGCACCAGGACCTCTGCGCCGGCGGAATGAGCAAGGCGAACGCCGAGGCGTTCAAGACCTTCATCAACTACGGCCTGGGGGCCGGTCAGGACGTGGCGAAGCAGCTGTACTACGCGCCGCTGCCGTCCAACATCCTGACGGCGGCCAAGGGGCAGGTCACGAAGTTGCAGTGCAGCGGGGCGGCTCTCTAACCACGTGGAGTCCGCAACCGTCAGTGCTCGCGGCGACCGTCCGATATTCGGGCGGTCGCCGCTGTCTCGCCTGCCCGATCAGATACTGAAGTGGGGCCTCACGGCGCTCGCCGCCGCGATCCTGGTCCTGATCGGGTTCTTCTTCGTCCGCCTCTTCATCGAGGCGAAGCCGGCGTTCGACCGCTTCGGCTTCTTCGGCTTCACGTTCGACAACAACTGGGACGTGGCGAAGAACACCTTCGGGGCGCTGCCGCTGCTCGTGGGTACGCTCGTGACCTCGGCCGTGGCGCTGCTGATCGGCGTGCCGGTGGCGATCGGAGCCGCGCTCTACGTCACCGAGCTGTGCCCGCGCCGCTTGCGGACGCCGCTCACGGTCCTGCTCGATCTGCTGGCCGCCGTGCCGTCGGTGGTCTACGGCCTCTGGGGCGTGTTCGTGCTCGTGCCCAAGCTGAAGGGCGCCCAGCAGTGGTTCACCGACACGTTCTCGTTCATTCCCTTCATCGGCGGCGCCCACGTGGCGGGGCCCAACTACTTCATCGGCGGGCTGATCCTGGCGATCATGATCCTGCCGATCGTCAGCGCGATCACGCGGGAAGTCATGGCCACCGTGCCGCCCGACCACAAGGAGGCGGCGCTCGCGCTCGGCGCCACGCGCTGGGAGATGATCCGCATGGCGATCCTCCCCTACTCGCGCGCGGGGATCACCGGCGCGGCGATGCTCGGCCTGGGCCGCGCCATCGGCGAGACCATCGCGGTCACGCTCGTGGTGGGGAACGCGCCGCAGATCGGCAAGCACCTCTTCGACCAGGGCTACACGCTGGCCGCGGTGATCGCCAACGAATTCGGCGAGGCGGCGTCGAACCCCGTCCACCGCGCGGCGCTGATCGCCGCCGGCCTCGTGCTGTTCGTGCTCACCCTCGCCGTGAACGCGCTCGCGCGCTTCTTCGTGATCCGAGGCGCGCGCGGCAGGCGTGACACCGGCAACGTGGGGGCAGCTGTATGAGCAGCCACGGTATGACCGGCCGGGTGCTTCCCGTGGTGAGCGCGCGGCGCAAGCGCACCGATCAGCTCGGCCGCGGAATGCTTGCCGCCACCGCTCTCGTAGCGCTGGTGCCGCTGGTGCTGGTGCTCTGGTACGTGATCAAGAAGGGCATCTCGGCGATCAGCTGGCACTTCTTCTCCACCGACCCCACCGGCAACTTCCTCGGCGATCCGGGCGGCATCAAGAGCGCGATTCTCGGCACCATCGTGATGGTGGCCTTCGCCAGCCTGATCGCGATCCCGATCGGGGTCGGCGTGGCCCTCTACCTCACGGAGTACGGGAAGGACTCGGCCTTCGCCCGCGCGGTGCGCTACTTCGTTGACGTGATGACGGGCGTCCCGTCGATCGTGTTCGGCCTCTTCATCTACATCGTGCTGATCCTGAGCGGGGCCGGCGGAAGCGGATACGCGGCCTGGAAGGGCTCGGTGGCGCTCGCGTTACTCATGCTCCCGGTGATCACGCGTTCGGCCGAGGTGGTTCTGCTCCTTGTTCCGAACTCGCTTCGCGAGGCGGCGCTGGCGCTGGGCGCGCCACGCTGGCGCGTCGTGTTCCGGGTGGTGCTCCCAACCGCCTTCTCGGGCCTCGTCACCGGCATCCTGCTGGCGATCGCGCGCGCGGCCGGAGAAACTGCCCCGCTGCTGTTCACCGCGGCTATTGTGAACGGAACGACGTTCAACGTGGGCGCGAAGATGAACTCGCTGCCCGTACAGATCTTCACCGACGTCGGTCAGGCCCAGGACCGCCTCGTTGCACGTGCCTGGGGGGCCGCAATGACATTGGTCCTGTTGATTCTGGTGCTCACCCTCATCGCCCGATTCATCGCTCGAAGGAGTCGTCTCGTATGACCACGCCCCCGTCAACAGGTTCTTCAACCGAAACGGGCTCTATGGAACCGACTACAGACGCAACCAAGCCGGCCCCGCGCGAGGGCGACGGCCGCTTCGCGCGCTCGACGGTGACGCAGGCGCAGGGCCGCCACGTGTCCGTGCAGAACCTCGACGCGTGGTACGGCTCTCAACACGCCGTCAAGAGCTTCAACATCGAGTACGAGCCCAACAAGGTCACCGCGATGATCGGCCCGTCCGGCTCCGGCAAGTCCACGATGGTGCGCTGCATCAACCGCATGCACGAGGAGATTCCCGGCGCCCGCGTGACCGGCAAGATCACTATCGACGGCGAGGACCTCTACCACCCGTCGGTCGACGTGACCGCCGTCCGCCATGCGGCCGGCATGGTGTTCCAGAAGCCCAACCCGTTCCCCACGATGTCGATCTTCGACAACGTGGCCGCGGGTCCGCGCCTGACGGGAACGAAGGGCGGAAGCCTCAAGGAGCTCGTGGAGCGGAGCCTCCGCGGCGCCGCGCTCTGGGACGAGGTGAAGGACCGTCTGACCCAGCCGGGGATCGGCCTCTCGGGCGGCCAGCAGCAGCGCCTCTGCATCGCGCGCACGCTGGCCGTGGAGCCCGAGGTGATCCTCATGGATGAGCCCTGCTCGGCCCTCGACCCGATCGCCACCCTGCGCATCGAGGAGCTAATCGACGAGCTGAAGAAGCGCTACACGATCGTGATCGTCACCCACAACATGCAGCAGGCCGCGCGCGTGGCGGACTCGACCGCGTTTATGCTCGACGGCGAGCTGATCGAGGTGGGGCCGACCGAGCGCATGTTCACGAAACCGAACGACGACCGCACGGAAGAGTACGTCTCCGGAAAGTTCGGCTGAGATGGCGGAGACACGGGTCGCGTTCCAGGAGGAGCTGCGGGAGCTCGAGTCTCGCGCGCTCGAGGGTCTCGACATGGTCGTGACGAGCCTCGAGCGGGTCATGGAGGCCCTCCAGCACCAAGACGTGGAGCTGGCCGAGATGGTGGTGGAGGACGACGACCGGATCGACGGCCGCTACCTCGAGGTGCACCAGGGCATCCTCTCGCTGCTGGCGCGCCAGGCGCCGGTGGCCACCGACCTGCGCCTGGTGGCCGCGCTGCTCGACGTGATCAAGCACGTGGAGCGCATGGGCGATCAGTGCGTGAACATCGCCAAGGTGATCCCGATCACGGGTCACGAGCCGCCGAGCGACCGGGCAATGCTGGAGACGCTCGGTGAGATGGGGCGCCACGCCGCGTCGCTCGTCGAGCAGTCGAAGCGCGCCTTCTCCGGCCGCAACGTCGAGCTGGCGCAGGATCTCGTTGCCCGGGACGAGGCGATCAACCGGCTCCAGCGCGAGGCCTTCCGCCTTGCGATCGAGATCGGCGACGACGTCGACACACGCGAGTGGGCGATGACGATGCTGCTCGTGGCCCGCGCGCTCGAGCGAATCGGCGACAACGCCGTGGACATCGGCGAGCAGACCGCCTTCGTGGTCACGGGGCTGTTCCGCGAGTTCACTGACGCCTCGCACCCCGCGAACGTCTAGGCGCCCCATCCGCATCTTTTTGACGGCGGAGTGATCCGCCGCGCGGGGTCACGCGCAAACCCTCACGACCCGTCTGGCCCGACTCGTCGCGGAGCCGGAAGACCGTTCAACAGAGGAGTGAGCATGAAACGGCTCATCTTTGCGGCGGTGATCGCTGCTGCCGCCATCGCGGTTGCGCTCAGCTTCGGCTCGAGTCACCGCGAGGCACCGCTGACAGCGCTCGATCCGACCGCGGACGACACCGACATCTACGCGTTCGTAGCGCCAAACGCCACGGACAAGTTGACGGTGATCGCGAACTGGATCCCGTTCGAGGATCCCGCGGGCGGTCCGAACTTCTACAGGTTCGACGACCGCGCGCACTACTACATCAACATCGACAACACCGGTGACGGCGTTTACGACATCCGTTACCAGTTCGCGTTCAAGACCAAGGTCCTGAACAAGAACTCCTTCCTCTACGCGCTGCCGGGCGTGAGCTCGATCACCGATCCGAAGCTCAACGTCCAGCAGACCTACACGGTCACGCGCGAGACCCTGAAGAAGGGCAAGGTCGTGTCCGAGAAGGTCGTCGGTCACCACATTCCGGTGGCGCCGAACAACGTCGGGCCGAAGACGATCCCGAACTACACGGCGGTCGCTAACCAGGCGATCCGTCCGCTCAAGGGCGGCGGCCAGGTGTTCGCCGGCCAGCGTGACGACCCGTTCTTCGTCGACCTCGGTACGACGTTCGACGCGATCAACCTGCGCATGGGCACCGGCAACGCCGGTGGCGGCAAGGACGACCTGGCGGGGTACGGGGTTCACTCGATCGCCCTCCAGGTGCCGAAGTCCGACGTGACCGTCGACGGCAAGTCGGTGAGCGGTCCGACCGCCCCGAACGCCGTCGTGGGCGTGTGGACGTCGACCGAGCGCCCGAAGGTGCAGGTCCAGGGCGCGGGCAATGCGTTCGCCGCCAAGAAGCACAAGAAGCACGGCAAGAAGAGCGATGACGAGGGCTTCGTCCAGGTCAGCCGCCTGGGCAACCCGCTCGTCAACGAGGTCGTGATCCCGCTTGGGCAGAAGGACCACTTCAACGCCACGCAGCCGAGCGACGACGCGAAGCTGTACGGCCAGTACGTCCTCAACCCCGAGCTGGCGCACGTGATGAACCTGCTCTTCCACGTGAACGCTCCCGAGCACAACCGCACGGACATCATCCAGGCGCTGCTCACGGGCATTCCGGGCAAGACGCAGATCGGCAAGAACCCGGTGCCGGCCGACACGCTGAAGATCAACCTCGGCGTGCCGCCCACCGCAAACCCGAACTCGCTCGGCGTCCTCGGCGGGGACCTCCAGGGGTTCCCGGACGGCCGCCGGCTCACCGACGACGTGGTGGACATCTCGCTCCGCGTGGTCGCCGGTGCGCTCAAGGGCAACAACGTGCCGCTTGGCGACGGAGTGGACGCGAACGACAAGCCGTTCCTGTCCAGCTTCCCGTACGTGGCGGCGCCGAACTCGGGATTCGACTCGGAGATCCCGAAGCCGATCACCCCGGCCCACGCTCCGACCCCATAGGGACGGAGGGAAACCAGTGGGGGCCCGCTCCGGCGGGCCCCCACACCCCTAACTCGCCATGACACTTACTCACAACAACTTCCTTCTCAAGCTCGCCGCCACAGTCGCCGTGTTCGCGGCGGCGCTCGTCACCTTCACGCTGGTGAACCGCGGCTCGAGCTCCACTCCGCAGGCGGGAGGCACCGTGCCCGTCGGCAACGTGTCCACCGACGTTCGCATTCGCGACTACCAGCAGCTCGTTCGCGCCCACCCGAAGGACTCGCGCGGATACGACCTCCTCGGCGACGCCTATATGCAGAAGGTCCGCGAGACCGGCGACGCCAGTTACTACACGCGCGCGAGCGGGGTGTATGCCACAGCGCTTGGGCTCAACCCGCGCGACCCCGCTGCCGTAACGGGCGCCGGCACGTTGGCCCTGGCCCGTCACGACTTCAAGGCCGGCCTCGGCTACGGCCAGCGCGCGCGGCAGCTCGCGCCGTACTCGTTCCAGCCTCTCGGCGTGATCGTGGACGCTCAGATCGAGCTGGGCCGCTATGACGACGCTGCCAAGTCGCTCCAGCAGATGATCGACCTGCGGCCGAACCTCTCGTCCTACGCGCGCGTGTCTTACTTCCGCGAGCTGCACGGCGACCTGCGGGGCGCCATCGAGGCGATGCAGGCGGCTGTGTCCGCCGGCGGCGGGGTCCCCGAGAACGTGGCGTACGTGCAGACGCTGCTCGGGAACCTCTACTTCCAGACCGGACGGCTGGATTCCGCGCGCGAGGCCTACCGCACCGCGCTCGAGAGCTTCCCGTCATATGTGCAGGCGGTGGCCGGCCTGGCGAACATCGACGGCGCCCGCCGCGACTTCCGCAGCGCGATTCGGCGCTACCGCGACGTCGTTGCGCGCCTCCCTCTGCCCCAGTACGTAGTCGCGCTCGGCGAGGTCCAGCAGGCCGCCGGCGATAACCCGGACTACGACCTCGTGCGTGCCGAGGAGCGGCTGTTCCAGGCGAACGGGGTGAACACCGACGTGGACCTCGCGCTGTTCGAGGCCAGCCACGGCAGCCCCACGCGTGCGGTGACACTGGCCCAGCGCGCCTGGGCTGGGGCTCCGAGCGTGCGCTCGGCCGATGCGCTCGGCTGGGCGCTGACGAGCGCCGGCCGCCCGGTCATGGGCCTTCACTGGGCGCGCCGCGCGCTCGCGCTCGGCTCGCGGGACCCGATGTTCCTCTACCACGCGGGGAAGAGCGCGCAGGCCGCCGGCCGCGCAGCGCTGGCGCGCGCCTACCTGAGTGAGAGCCTCGCGCTCAACCCGCGCTTCTCGCCACTGTACGCCCCGCGGGCGGCGCGCGCACTGAAGGAGCTGGGGCGATGAGGCGGCTTGCTCTCGTGATCGCCTTGGCCGCGGCAGCGCTCGTCGTGTCCGCCCCCGGGGCGCTTGCTCACCCGCTCGGCAACTTCAGCATCAACCACCTCGACCGCCTGAAGGTGTCGAGCGACCGCGTGGATGTGACCTACATCCTCGACCAAGCGGAGATCCCCACATTCCAGGAGCGGGGTCTCACGCCCACGCAGGTGCTCCAGCGCAAGCGCGCCGAGATCACGCGCGGGCTGTCGCTCCTCGTGGACGGGCGGCGTGTGCCGCTGGCGTTCGGGCCGGGCGCACAGATCTCCTACCCGCCCGGGCAGGGTGGGCTGAAGCTGACGCGTGTCGTGCAGCCGCTGTTCGCGAGGGTGGCTCATCCGCGCTCGGTGCAGCTGCACGACGGCACGTTCGAGGGACGCGTCGGATGGAAGGCGATCGTGGCTCTGCCCGGCAGTGGCACGGACGTGCACTCGAACGTGCCGTCGCAGGATCCGACCGACGGGCTGCGGAGCTATCCGAAGAGCTCGCTGTCGAGTCCGCTCGACGAGCGCGACGCCACGCTGTCGGTGACGCCGGGCAACGGCACGCTGGTCGCGCCGAAGAGCCCGGGTGGCCAGCCGGCCACCACGCACAACCGGTCGGGCGACGGCTTCGCCGGCGTGTTCGAGCGGGCGGCCGCCGGCAAGGGCGTGCTCGTGTTCTTCCTGCTTGCCGCGTTCGCGTGGGGAGCGATCCACGCGCTCTCGCCCGGGCACGGCAAGGCGATGGTGGCCGCGTATCTCGTGGGCACGCGCGGCACGGCACGGCATGCCGTGGCGCTCGGTGCGACGGTGACGATCACGCACACGATCGGCGTCTTCACGCTCGGCCTGGTCACGCTGCTGTTGTCGGCGTTCATCCTCCCCGAGCAGCTCTACCCGTGGCTGAACCTGGTGTCCGGCCTGATGGTCCTCGTGATCGGGGGAGCGGTGTTGCGCTCACGCGTCCGGGCAGCTCGGGCGAAGCCCGAGACCCGAGACCCGAGACCCGAGACCCATCATCACGATCACCGCCATCACGATCACCACCATCACCACCACCACGAGCTCAGCTGGAAGGGCCTCATCGCCATGGGCGCCTCAGCCGGTCTCATTCCCTGTCCCTCAGCGCTCGTGGTCCTGCTCGGCGCGATCGCGCAGCACCAGGTAGCCCTCGGGCTGCTTCTGATCGTGGTGTTCAGCCTCGGGCTGGCCGGCACCCTCACCGGCCTCGGCCTCGCGGTGGTCTACGCGCAGAAGCTCACCACGCGAATCAACTTCTCCAGCCGTCTCGCCACGGCCCTGCCCGCAATCTCGGCGCTCGTGATCGTCGGCGCCGGATTAGTTCTTACCTTCCAGGCAGTCCCAAAGGTGGTGTGACGCATGCTCGGACTCGATGACAAGATCGCCGCGCTCAGCGCGGGCGACGCGTTCCTGATCGTGATCGCCGTGGCTGTGCTGCTCGGGCTGCGGCATGCGACCGACCCCGACCACCTCACGGCGGTGTCCACGCTCGTGGCCAGCGGCGAGGAACGCGGTCCCGGCCGCGCCGCGAAGCTCGGCCTCGCGTGGGGCTTCGGCCACGCAACGACTCTGTTCGTCTTCGGCCTTCCGATCGTGCTGGCGAACAGCTACCTGCCACACGCGGTGCAGGAGGCGGCGGAGGTGGCCGTGGGCGTGATGATCATCCTGCTCGCCGCCCGGCTGCTGATGAAGTGGAAGCGGGGACAGTTCCACACGCACACGCACGAGCATCCTCCCGACACTCGGCATCGTCACCTGCACAAGCGCAAAAGCCACGAGCATTCGCATCGGACGCGCTCGCCGCTGCAGGCCTATGGCATCGGGCTCATTCACGGCATGGGCGGTTCGGCCGGTGTGGGCATCGTGCTGCTGGCCGCGATCCGCGACCGTGCGCTCGGCGTCGCCGCGCTCTTCGTGTTCGCGCTGTTCACGGCGATCTCGATGTCGATCGCCTCAGCAAGCCTCGGCTACACGCTCTCCCGCGGCCCGGTGCTGCGACGCTTCGTGTCGGTCGCGCCGGTGATGGGGGCGCTCAGCCTCGCGTTCGGCGCCTGGTACGCGCTGGGCGCCGTCGGCGCCGTGCCGTACGCGTTCTAGTGCCCTGAGTCGCTAGAGTCGCGGTCGCCATGACCGCGCTTCGCAAGTCCCGCACCCCGCGCCTGGTCTGGTCCTCCAGCGACCGGCGTTGAGACGGCAGCCGCCTCCCGAGCGGAGGCGGGAATCACGTCCTGCCGGCACCCACTTCCTGGAGGTCTTAGTTGCTCTCGGCTCATCCGATGCTCGCCGCCCGCGACGGGCGGCTTCTGCTCGCGGCCCAGTCGCTCGACGCGCTCGCGATCGGCGTGGCGGGCGTCGCGCTGCCGTGGCTTGTTCTGAACGGCGGCGGCTCCCATGGCCAGGCAGGGCTCGTCTTCTCGCTCACCGTGGTGCCCTATCTCGTGTTCGGGCTCCTGGCCGGCGCGGCCGGGGATCGGTTTCCGCGCCGGTCCGTGATGCTCTGGGCGCACGTGTGCCAGGCGGCGCTCGCGGCCGTCATCCCGCTCTGGACGATCGGCGGCGTGCCCCCGATCGCGGTCATCCTGCCGCTGGCCTTCGCGATCGGCGGCGCGCGCGTGTTCGCCGACGCCGGCACGTTCGGGGCGGTTGCCTCGATCGTGGGGCCCGAGCACTTCGGGGAGGGGCAGGCCACCCTGTCGGCCGCGTGGGGCGTCGGGCTGTTCGCCGGACCCGCGCTTGGCGGCTTGCTCGTGGCCGCCGTGGGACCCGGTTTCGCACTGGCCGCCGAGGCGGGCGCCTGCGCGGCCGCGGCCCTGCTCGTTCTTGCGATCAGGGGCGCACTCGACCACGAGGTGGACGAGCCGGCGGTGAGCTCCGCCGCCGCGATCTCCGAAGGGGTTCGCTACATGCTCGCGAGCAGGGGAATCGCCACCTACACGGCGGTGATCGTCGCGTTCAACATTGCGGGCGCCGGGGCGTACGGGCTGCTCGTGCCGCTGCTGCGCGACCACCTTGGCCTCCCCTCCGGGCGGGTGGGCGCGCTGATGGCCGCCGGGGAGCTGTCGGCGATCGCGGCCGCCGCACTTGTAGGCCCGCTCACGCGGCGCTTCGGAGCGAACAGCCTGTTCGCCGCCGGCTTGATCGCCGGCTCACTCACCATCGCTGGGCTCGGCCTCGTGACCGGCTTCGCGGGCGCCGCCGTCGCGACGATTCCGTTTCTGCTGATCGAAGCGGCCATCTCGATCGTGGCGATCGGCGAGCGCCAGCGCCGGGCGCCGGCCGAGCTGCAGAGCCGCGTCGGGATCGCGGGGCGAATGGCGGCGCTCGGAGCGGTGGCGGCAGGTTCGGCGATCGCGAGCGCGCTCAGCGGCTCGCTCGGTCTCGGTCACCTCTACGTCGCGATGGGTGTGGCCAGCTTGGCGGTGGCCGTCGTCGGCGTCCCGTTCGTGCTGAGGCTGGAGTAGGGCTTCTGGCCCTAGGTCGCGTGCTCGATCAGAGCGTCGACAGCCCGTGAGGTGGCGAGCAGCACTACGCCCACCACCACGATCAGCAGTGAGACGACCACTGCGCCGCCGCTGAGCGGCGTGTTGCTCCAGCTCTCCCCCGCGAGGAGCGGCGCGAGCAGCACCGGCAGCACCGTCTGCGCGCTGAACACGAGCGGCGCCACCTGGGCAGCGGGTCGCGTCTGCAACGCGGTGTTCTCGCTCAACACGCCGATCAAGGCCGCGCACGCCACGAGGTTGGCCCACAGCCACGCGCTGAGCCACGCGTGTGCCGACAGGTCGTCGGAGACGAGCTTCGTCACGAAGCCGCTGAGGGCGAAGGCCACGCCCGCGCTGAGCACGGTGGGCAACCCGTGCGCCGCGCGCCGGTTCCGGTAGGCGTAGGGCAGCAGGGCGAGCGCGCCGAGCGCGATCAGCGCAAGCGCAAGGCCAGGCCCGTGCGTGTGCGTGGCGCTGCGGCTGGGAGCCGCCCACGCCAGTCCCGCCTCTCC
>JBKPDA010000320.1:0-8847 GCA_046727635.1 Actinomycetota bacterium
ATGGCGGCAGGACTTCGCGCTAGATGCATCGAACGACTGCATCAAGCTTCTATTCTGGGCGGCTGAACCCGCGCCCGATCGCGGGGCGCTCACGCGATGACTCACCGTCAGCGACAGGCGAGGCGGCGTCGGCACAAGGCGCGCCCGCGTAACTGGATTCTCCTCGGCCTGGCCATCTTGACGGCCGGGCTGGTGGCCGGTGCCCTCGCGGGCGTGGGCTACATCCTCGCGGTGGCCGCCACGGCGCCGAACGTCGACGACCTCAAGCCGATCGACAAGGGCGCGAGCTCCGAGATCTTCGCCGCCGACGGACGCCGGCTCGGGTACGTGCAGTCGAGCACGATTCGCACGCCGATCACGTGGAGCCACATGCCGGTGGACCTGCGCAACGCCACCGTGGCGATCGAGGACCAGCGCTTCTACCACCACGGCGGCGTGGACTACGAGTCGATCGTGCGCGCCGCGCTCCGGGACATCACGTCCGGCAAGAAGCTCCAGGGCGGCTCGACGATCACCCAGCAGCTGGTGCGCAACCTCTACATCCGCTCACCGAAGCGCGACCTCAAGCGCAAGATTCGCGAGGCCAAGATGGCCTCCGAGCTGGAGAAGAGCCACTCGAAGCAGTGGATCCTCGAGCAGTACCTGAACGACGTGCCGTACGGCACCGTCGACGGTCAGACCGCGGTGGGCGTCGAGGCAGCGGCCGAGACGTACTTCTCCAAGCACGCGAAGGACCTCAAGCTGGACGAGGCGGCGCTGATCGCCGGCCTCCCGCAGGCGCCGTCGATCTACAACCCCTTCCAGAACCCCGGTGCAGCGCTGGCGCGCCGCAACGACGTGTTGCAGCGGATGTACACGAACCACTACATCACGCTGCAGCAGGAGCAGCAGGCCGCCCAGCAGTCGCTGAAGCTCAACCCCGGCACGCTCTACACGAAGCGCCACGAGCCCTACTTCTTCGACTTCGTGCAGGACCAGCTGATCCAGCGCTACGGCGTGAACGTGTTCCGCCAGGGCGGACTCAAGGTCTACACGACGATCCAGCCGGACCTTCAGCAGGCGGCGCGCAACGCGATCGCCGGGCAGCTGAACCTGCCCACCGACCCCAGCTCGGCGATCGTCACGATCGATCCGTCCAACGGCCACGTCCTGGCGATGGCCTCGAGCGGCACGTACAAGCGCAGCAACTTCAACCTGGCGTCCCAGGGGCACCGCCAGCCCGGCTCGGCCTTCAAGCCATTCGTGCTGACCACCGCCATCAAGGAGGGCGTAAACCCGAACAGCACCTACTACGTGTCGAAGCCTCTGAACCTCGACGTCAACGGCACGCCGTGGAAGGTGGAGACCTACAGCCACACGTACGGCGGTCGCATGAACCTCGTGCAGGCCACGCTGAAGTCGGACAACACCGTCTACGCGCAGCTCGACCTCGACGTGGGTCCGAAGAAGGTGGCTGAGACCGCGAAGGAGATGGGCATCACGACTCACCTCGATGGCTACCCGGCCGAGGGGCTTGGCGGCCTGCGGCTCGGCGTCTCCCCGCTCGAGATGGCCGACGCCTACGCGACGCTCGCCGACGGCGGCGTGCACCACAAGCCGGTGGCGATCACCAAGGTTGTGTTCCCGGACGGCAAGTCAGACCGGCTCGGGCGCAACCCCGGCAACCGCGTGCTCACCGACGGCGAGGCGGACGCGGTGACGAAGATCCTGCACGAGAACGTGCTGGCCGGCACCGGCACGAAGGCGAACATCGGCTGTCCCGCGGCCGGCAAGACGGGAACCACCAGCGACTTCAACGACGCCTGGTTCGTGGGCTACACGCCGAAGCTGGCCACCGCGACTTGGGTCGGCTACCCCAACGCCCTCGTCAGCATGCTCAACGTGCACGGCATCGAGGTGGCCGGCGGTACGTTCCCGGCCCAGATCTGGCACGACTACATGATGGTCGCGCACGGCAACTTCTGCGGAGACTTCGCGCCGCCCACCACGCCCGTTCATTGGGCTCCCTTCTACGGCCACTACGCCACGACCGGCGCCACTGGGCCCACCGGTCCGGCGGGCCCGACCGGCCCGTCGACCACGCCGAAGACCAACGGCGGCGCTGGTCCCAACAAGGGCTATGACCCGCGCCTCTACACCTCACCGCCGCAGAAATCGCCGAAGAAGAACCAGTCGAAGGACAAGAACAAGGGCGGCGGTGGAAACGGCAATGGGGCTGGCGGCGGCTCGCCCGCGGACCCGACCGGTCACTAGCGGCGCCCTGCTGACTCGGCCGGGCGTGCTGGCGCTTGGGGCGCTCTGCGTGCTCTACGCCGCCCTGGCAGCGCTGCCCGCGGCGCCGGGCTCCAACCTCGTGCTTGCCACGGCCGGCGGGTCGCCGGGCTGGCTGCTCGGGCCACTGCGCTTCGCCGGCCTGTCCGCGGCGGATGGCCGGCTGGCCGGGCCGCTGTTCTACGCCGGGCTCTGGCTCGCCTTCCTCCTCTACATAGTCGTGCTCGTCCGCGCGCGGGACGTGCCGGCGCGCTCGGTGCTGTGGGTGATCGGCGGGCTGCACGTCCTGTTCCTGCTCGCGCCGCCACTCCTGTCGCAGGACGTGTTCTCCTACATCGCCTACGCGCGCATGGGCGTCGAGCACTCGCTGAACCCCTACACGCACTCGCCGCTCGACATCCCCACCGATCCGGTGTTCGGCTTCGCCGGGTCGAAGAACGCGGTCTCGGTCTACGGGCCGGTGTTCACGCTGCTCACGTATCCGCTGGCGCCGTTGGGCGTAGCCGGCGCCTTCTGGGTGCTGAAGGTCGTAACGGCCGCCTGCTCGTTCGGGATCGTGCTGCTCGTATGGCACACGGCCCGGCGTCTTGGACGCGACCCCGTGCTGCCGGCTTTGTTCGTGGGACTCAATCCGCTCGTCCTAGTGCATGTAGTTGGGGGTGCGCATAACGAGGCGCTGCTCATGCTGATCGTCGTTACTGCCCTGGGTCTCGGGTCTCGGGTCTCGGGTCCCGGGGCTACTGCCGGAGTGGGGATCAAGGCCTCCGCCGGTCTCGTCGTGCCGTTCTTCGTCCTTGGGTCGCGCGAGCGCTGGCGATACTCGCTGGTGCTCGCACTCGGCGTGCTCGCGGCGATCGCGGTGCTCGCGCTCGCCGTGTTCGGCACGCACGCGCTCGACGCGCTCGGCTTTCTCAACTCGAATCAGGAGCGGACCTCGCGCTGGAGCTTCCCCTACAAGACGGCGCAGCTGTTCGGCGCCGTGCTGCCCGGCAACCGACTCGACTACCGCACCCCGGTGCGAGCGGTATACGGCGCCGCCTTCGGGATCGCCTGCCTCTGGCTGCTCTGGCGCACCTGGCGCGGCGCCGACCCGATGCGCGCCGCCGGCTGGGCCACGTTCGCCATCCTGGTGGCCTCGGCCTGGCTCGTGCCCTGGTATGCGCTCTGGCTGCTGCCGCTGGCGGCGCTCGCCGTCGACCGCCGGCTCGCGGTCGCCTCGCTCGCTCTGTGCGCGTGGATGCTCGTGATCGCGGTGCCGCTCTGATGGCCGAGCTCGAGCTGATCGCCGCCATCGAGCGCATGCTCGAGGAGCGCGGCAGCCGGCTGCTCCGCGGCCCGGGCGACGACGCGGCCGTGGTTCGGGTCGGCGGCAGCGTGGCCGTGACCTCCATCGACGCGGTGGTGGAGGGCGTGCATTTCAAGCTGTCCACGCACTCGCCCGCGGATGTGGGCCACCGCGCGCTGGCCGCCGCGCTGTCCGACCTCGCCGCGATGGGGATCCACGCCGGAGAGGCGTATGTCGTCCTCGGGCTTCCACCGGGATTCGGCGAAGAGGCGGCGCTCTCCCTCGTCGAGGCCATGGCGGACCTCGCCGACCGGACGGGCACGACCATCGCCGGGGGCGACGTGGTAACGGCGCCGCAGCTGCTCGTCAGCGTCACGGTGACGGGCTGGGCGGAGAGCGAGGCGTCGCTGGTCTACCGCGACGGCGTCCGCCCGGGCGACCTCATCGGGGTGACCGGCGAGCTGGGCGCCTCGGGCGCGGGCCTCCTACTACTCGATTCCGACCCTTCCGCGGAGGGTCCGCTCGTGGCCCGCCACCGCCGGCCCGAGGCGCGCCTGGAGGCAGGTGCCGCGCTGGCGGCCGCGGGAGTCAGCGCGATGATCGACGTGAGCGACGGGATCGCCACCGACGCGCGTCACCTGGCGGAGCGAAGCCGCGTGGAGATCGACATCGAGCTGGAGCGGTTGCCGCTCGCCGCCGGCGTCCCGAACGCCGAGCTTGCCGCCAGCGCCGGCGAGGACTACGAGCTGCTGTTCAGCGCGCCCCCCGAGCGCCAAGGCGCGATCGAGGCGGCGGCCGGCATGCCGGTGACCTGGATCGGCGAGGCGCGGGAGGGAGCCGGACTACGACTGCTCGACGCTGCCGGCGAGCCGCTTGAGCTTCGCGGCTTCGAGCATGCGTGAGAAGCGCTGAGCTTCGTTCAAGCGAGCGCGGCGGATCATCGCTTCGGCCACCGCGTGGGGGTCGACGACGTACTCGCCGTCAGCCACGCGACGCCGAAGCTCGCGATCGATTCTGTGCAGGTTCACCGGCTCTCCGTGGTCTCCGCTGACGCTCACTCGTCCCAACAATAAATTGGCAGGGAGACGCCTTGCGGCGAGAGCCCGAGGGCGAAGCCGTCCGCGCCAAAAGCGCCGGTGCCTCCGCGGCATATATCGACCGTCACGAGCATCGCGCTCGATAGAACGAGCGTCCATGCGCCGGGCCTAGCGTCGTAGCGCCGACTCGGTCCCGCCGAGCGCCCCGGGCCCCGCGTACCCGCCCGGGCCGAAGATGCTCGCCGGCTCCGGCTCTTCCTCGCGCGCGCGCGCCGGCGGCTTGCGCGCGCGTGCCACCAGAATCGCGACGAGCGCTCCGAACACGCCCACGAGGAGGCACGCGGACAGGCAGGCGAGGATGCCGATGTCGCCGCTGAAGACCAGCAGGAACAGGTACCAGATGCCGCGCAGCGGGCCGAGCGACAGCCGCGACAGGTAATAGAGCACGACGACGGCGAACGGCAGCAGCCCGCCTGCCACGAGGAGGACCGGCACCGGGCCGCGACGAGGCACGTCGGCGATGGCCGCGATCAGCCACAGGTGCAGCGCCGGGATCAGCATCAACGCGGCAAATGGGTTCACGAGCCAAACGAGCAGCGTCGCCGCGCTCAGCACGACCGCCAGCGCCGAGCCGGCTCCCGGCTCCGCGGGATCGAGCCGCTCGCCGCGCCGGCCACCAAGCGCCCAGCGCCAGCCGAGCATCCAGACCACGAGCGCGACGCCGCCCAGCACCCCGAGCACGATCGCGTCGCCGCCGTGCAACGGACGCAAGCTTGGGGGAAGCGGCGAGGACGGCGGCGCGGCGACGACGCCCGCCCACACCAACAGCTTGGCCAGCACGAGCACGACCAGCAGCGGCAGCGCTCCCATCAGCACCCAGCGGAGCCAGCGCGCCACGGGCATCCGCCGCCGGCGGGCGCGCGCGAAACCGTCGACCGACGCCACGATCGCCGGGATGATCAGCGTGAAGCCGAGCAGCGTCAGCGACCACTTCGGCAGCATCTTGTGCGCGACCGTGAGGTAGGAGATCGGCCCGCGTTCCAGCTTGGGGGAGCCCTGGTCGATCGCGAACACCGTCCGCAGCGTCGACCGCCCGAGCGAGCCGAGGCGGTCCACATTGATATTGGCCACGCCCGACTTCGACTTGGGTGCCGGCAGCTCGCCGCTGCCCGACAGCCGGATCGCGTCCACGCCTGCCGCCAGCAGTGGCCCTTGCGCACCGATGCCGAGAGGGAAGGCGAGCCGGATCATCTGCGCGGCGGCGCCGCTCGAGCCGGGCTGGCGCCCGAACTCCTGAGCGATCGAGGTCGCTGCCGTGCGCTCGAGGCCAATCCCCACGCGCTGCGACCCGTTCGACCAGCCGATCAGCGGCGGCACCGCGCGCCCAGGTGCACCGAGGTTCGAGATCACGATCGCCGCCTCGATCTTGTCGCGGTCCGGCAGCTTGCTCAGAAGGCGCCGCACGCCGAGGTCGCCGAGGGTGCCACCGTCCACCGACGCCAGCACGAGCGTCTTGCGCGACGGCGTGCCCTGCAACACGCGCGCGATTTCGAGGATGGCCGCGGTGTCCGCTGCGCTGCCCGTGGCGTCGGGCACCGAGGTGGCGTCGCGCTGCGCGATCACCAGGATCTGCCGCCGCGACCCGCCGGCCCTGCGCGCCACTACGTTCACGAGCTGCTTGCCGCCGCCCTGGAACGGATCGATCACGGTCCGGAATCCGCTCGAGGCGAAGCTGTGCGCGACGATGTTCGCCTCGGCGCGGTCGCCGAGCGTGCCCGCGCGCCGGTCGGGCGTGCTGGTCACGATCTGGTCGATCGTGTCGAGCGCGACCTTGCCCTGGAAGAGCACGTCCGCGGCGAGGGTCTGCGGAAGGCCGGGCGGGCGGTCCTGCAGGGAGAACATCGCCACGATCACGGCGAAGAGGGCCGGCAGGAATGCGGCCCGGTAGAGCCGCGGCTCGATCATCGGTAGTACGTCACGCCCACCACTTGAACCTACAATCTCCTGGGGAGGGCATTACCCCAAGGACAAACATGTCGCCACAACCAGCTCGGATCCTTCTGGTCGACGACGAACAGTCGGTCCAGAAGCTGCTCTCCTACCCGTTGCGCAAGGAAGGGTACGAGGTAGTTCCCGCCATGGACGGGCAGGAAGCGCTCGAGCGCTGCCGCGGCCAGAGCTTCGACCTGATCGTCCTCGACGTGATGCTGCCGAAGCTCGACGGCTTCGACGTCTGCCGCCAGATCCGCGCGCAGAGCAGCGTGCCGATCATCATGCTCACGGCGAAGGCCGAGGAGTTCGACAAGGTGTTGGGGCTCGAGCTCGGGGCGGATGACTACATCACCAAACCGTTCTCGATGCGCGAGTTCCGCAGCCGCGTGAAGGCGGTGCTGCGCCGCTCCGACCTGCTTCGCGAGGAGCAGCGCGACGAGGAGCCGATCGAGGCCGGCGACCTTCGCATCGACTTCGCCAAGCGGACGGTCGACATCCGCGGCGAGTCCGTGCGGCTCACCTACGTGGAGTTCGAGATCCTCTCGATCCTCGCCCGCAATCCCGGGCGCGTGTTCAGCCGCACGATGCTGCTCGACCGGCTGTGGGGCGACTCCGCGTTCCGAGACCCGCGCACCATCGACGTCCACATCCGGCACCTGCGCGAGAAGGTCGAGCGCGATCCGAAGGAGCCGGAGTTCCTGTTCACCGTGCGCGGCGTGGGGTACCACTTCCGAGACAGATGAGCAGCTTCGGCCGTTCGCTCGGCACCAAGCTGGCGCTGCTGTTCACCGCCATTACGGCGGTCGCCTTCTCGGCCGTCTTCTTCGCCGTGGTGCCGCAGTTGCAGTCGAGCCTGGAGAACCAGCGGCTCAACGAGCTCCAGCGCGTCGCGCCGGCCTTCACTTCGGAGATCGAGGGCGCCATCAACAAGGAGATCAAGGCGCCCAAGCTCAACGAGCTGGTTCGCTCGCTGGCGGACAGCTCGGACGCGGAGGTCACCCTCGCCGAGGTGCAGCGGCAGCGGGGAGCCCTGCCCAAGTTCAGCGTGTACTCGAACTCTCGCGTAAGCGCTCAAGTCGACGCGAACGAAGCGCTCGAGGTCCAGGCGTACAAGACGCGCCGCACCCAAGGACGAATCGTCGACTCCGCGACCGGTCGCACCGCACAGGTCGCGGTGCCGGTCCCGGCGAAGCACCCCGTCTGGATGGCGGTCTACACGCGCGACCTCTCGGACGTCCACGGCACCGTTTATCTAATCCGCACGCGCATGCTCATCGCCGGCGGCATCGCGCTGGTGATCGCTTTGCTCGGCGGCTACTTCGTGGCCCGCCGCCTGGCGCGTCGTGTTGGGCGACTGGAGACAGCGGCCAAGAGCGTCGCGGAGGGCAACTTCCACGACCCGTTGAGGGTCGAGTCCGAGGACGAGCTCGGCCAGCTCACGCGCACCTTCAACGAGATGCAGGCTCAGCTGGCGCGGATGGACACGGCGCGGCGCGAGTTCATCGCTAATGCGTCCCACGAGCTGCGCACGCCGATCTTCTCGATCGGCGGCTTCGCCGAGCTGCTCACCGACGAGGACATCGACGAGGAGACGCGCAGCGAGTTCCTGTGGCTGATGCGCGAGCAGATCGAGCGGCTGCAGAAGCTGGCCGTATCGCTGCTCGACCTCTCACGGATCGACGCCGGCTCGCTCGAGCTGAACCCCGAGGAGGTGGACCTGTCGGAGCTGGTGCGCGAGGTGGCCGGCGAGTTCACGCCCGCGGTGGGACAGCACCACACCGAGCTCGAGCTGGAGCTGCCGACCGAGGAGGTGGACGCGCTCTGCGACCGCGAGCGCGCGGCCCAGATCGTCCGGATCCTGCTCGACAACGCACTGCGCCACACACCGAACGGGACGCACGTGACGGTGATGACCGAGCGCGAGAACGGCACCGCTCAGCTGACGGTGACCGACAGCGGCCCGGGCGTGTCGTCCGTGATCAGCGACCGCGTGTTCGAGCGCTTCTACACGGGCGACGCGGTGCGCGGGTCCGGCCTGGGCCTTGCGATCGCGCGCGAGCTTGCCGACAGGATGAGCGGCAAGATCGAGCTGCGCAGCCACCCCGGCGAGACCGCCTTCACCCTGGCGCTTCCGGCCGCGGGCAACGGCTTGACGTGAGCGCCGACGGCGCGTCGCCCCTCCCGGAGCTGGTCCGGGAGCTGGCCCTCGCCCTGCGGCTGCGCGTGCTGCCGCTGCTGGGCTCGCACGCCGCCCGCGCCCAC
>JBKPDA010000321.1:0-11287 GCA_046727635.1 Actinomycetota bacterium
CGCCAGCGCAACAGCATGTCCGCGGTGGAAGCGCCGCGGCGGCCGATTGCGAGCTCCATCGGCGCTAACCCGTCCAGGCGAAGGGTGCCGAGAAGCCGGACTTGCCGGCGTTCGATATGTCCAGCCCGAATGCACTCACACCCGAAGCATCGGTGGCCTTGGCGATCGTGAGCGTGGACCCAGCGGGATGGAAGACGCCGGTGAGCTTCGCGGGCTCGCCCGACTCCACGCCGAACGGAACGACGTCGTTCACCTCGACCTGGCCCTTGTCGCCGAGCGTGAGCTTGTGGTGCCCGTCGTCCGAGGAGAACTGCATCGGAACTCGTTCCACTCCGAGGACCTCGCCCACCAGCGGGGCGAGCGCCCCCATCGGACCGCCGAGCTGACCGCTGAACACGCCGCCGAGCTTCTCCGCCTGCTCCTCGGACGCCGCGTCGTCGATCAGCAGCCCAAGGCGCCAGTTGCCGTCGGTCATGACCTTGGGGGACTCCGCCACCACGGCCACGGTCAGGCCGCTCACGTCAACGCCGTCGACCTCTCCGGAGTCGACGTGGAACGCAAGCGCCACGCGGCAGTAGTCGTAGTCCGCTCCCAGTGTGAGCGACGCGGTGCACGGACACACCACCTCGCACGAACAGTTCTCGAAGTAGCGACCCTCGATGCTCCACGCCATATGCCTCTCCCGGTTCGAGTGTGGGAGGGATTGTCTTGCCCGGGACCCTGCCGGTCAAGCGCGCTGCATCGGGCCGCGCCTTGCGCTAGTGCACCAGCAAGACGTCGCAGTCCGCCTTGTGCACGACGCCCTCGCTGACGCTCTGGCCCAGTAGCCGCTGCACCACGCCGAGCTCGCGCGTGCCCACCACGATCAAGTCGGCGCCGCGCTGGTCCGCCAGCTCCGTGATCGTGTCCGCTGGGTCGCCGACCGCCGGCACGAGCACAGCGCTCACCCCGGCGGCCGCCAGCTGGTCGCGTACGGCCTGGAGCTCCTCCTGGTGCTCACCCGGCGTGTCCGTGGCATCGATCGCGCCCTCGGAGCGGCCTGGGCTCACAGCCACCGGCGCGACGCTGGTCACGATCAGCTGTGAGCCGAACGCCTGGGCAAGCTCGATCGCCCGCTCCAGCGCGCGCTTCGCCGCCGGGGATTCGTCGTATCCGACCACGATCGTCTTCATGGCGCCACCGGCATCGCGGTGACCGGCTCGACATCGCCGGCTCCGCCCTCCGGCATCGTCGGCGTGTCCTCGCGCCAGTGCACGGACTCGCCATCCTGCACCACCCGCCTGAACACGAACAGGACGATGGAGGCGAGCAGGATGCCCACGCCGATCCAGAAGTCGGTCCACGTGCCGTAGCCGTTCAGCTTGGGCGCAAGTGCTCCGACTATCAGGAACGCCGCGTTCAGGACGCACAGGAATCCGGCCACCGGTAGCCACCAGTTGGCCAGCTTGATGGGCCGCGGCCAGTTGGGCCTGTCCTTCCGCAACAGGAGCAGGCCGCTCAGCGCGAACACGTGTGCCAGCACGTAGCCGATGTTGCTCATGTAGAGGATCGCCAGGTTGCTCGAGATGAAGAGCACGAGCAGCACGTTCACCACGAGGTCGAGCGTCATTGCACGCCCAGGCACGTGGAAGCGGTTTAGCACGCCGAACTGCTTGATCGTCATGCCGGACCGCGAGATACCGAACAGCGCGCGGCCCGCGTCACCGGTGGACGACGCCATCGAGAGCACCAGGCTCGCGATCAGGAAGATCAGGAAGATGCTCGAGAAGGTGTGGCCGACGATCTTCTGGAACGCCCCCACATAGAACTGACCCTCAGCGGTGTCGGCCGACGGTGCGCCGGTCACGCCGCCGAGGCCAAGCGGCAGCAGCGTGAACACCAGCAGCGCGAAGATCGCGGCGCTCCGCAGCGCCAACGCGGTATCGCGTTTGGTGTCCTGGTATTCGGGCGCAAAGCTGGCACAGATCTCCGTGCCGTACGCAGACCAGGCCATGATGAAGAGGTAGACCATCGCGAGCTTCACGCCGCCCCAGGGGCCGGGGAACGTGGCGTGGACGTTCGACGCGTGCCAGTCGCCCGTCAAGTACGGAACGACGATGAAGACGAACAGCGGCACCATCAGGCAGGCGGCGCAGACGTACGTGAGCCACACGAACGGCCGGATGCCGTAGACGTTGAACAGCCAGACGACGATGATCACGCCGATGGCGATGAAGTGGGGCAGACCGAGCGAAACGGGGCCGTCGTCCACGGTCCAGGTGGAGCTCGAGAACCAGCGGGCGGTGATGAGGTCGCCGATGATCTTGCCGAAGATCGAGAGCACCACCGACCAGCCGATCCAGTAGCCGAATGTGGCTACGGGGCCTACCAGGGTCGTGTACTTGCGCCAACCCTCATGCGCGTACAGCGAGATGCCGCCGGACTGCTCCGGGAACATGGTCGCCGGCTCGGAGTAGATGAAGGCCTGCAGCACCCCGATGAAGGCGGAGATCCCCCACAGGATGATCGAGCCCGTGACCCCGAAGATCCCGAGCGTGAACCCGAGTGAGCCCAGCAGGAATCCGGGATTGCAGAGCGCGATCGTGAATCCATCCCACCAGCGCAGCGTCTTGAGTAGCTGACGTTCCTCAACGACGGCAGTTGCCATTCAGCGGCCCCTTCCAGGATTGAGCAAATTGGTGCAAGCCCCAGTTGTGCGGTTTGTACCATCGGGAACGAGATGAGTCAACTGACGGTCGGCCGGGCGCGGCGCGCGCGCGAGTGGACCGGCGGTCCAACCGTGAGAGGCGGCGACCGACCCCCGGTCGTCCTCGGAACGCTCTCGGTGCGAGTGTCTGCGGACGCCGAGCGGATGGCCATCGAGAGCGCCCTCGAGACCGGCAGCCCGCTGATCGTGGCGAACATGCTGATGCTGCGTCCCTACCCGACCACGATCATGCTCCTGGGGGCGGGGGCGGCCACCTTGCCTGACGAGGAGGACCTCGACGCGGTGCGCGCCACGGCCAAGCGGGCAGCGGCCCTCGGGCTCAAGACGGAGCTGCTGCGCATCTCCAGCCCGCGGCCGGTGCAGGCGCTGATCGAGCTGCTTACAGAGCGCCGGGCCGGGCTCCTTGTGTTTGGGCCCGACCCGGCGCGTATCGGCTCACGCCGGCTGCGCAAGGCGGAGCGGCGGTTGAGGCGGGACGCTCCCTGCCTCGTGTGGACTGGGCTATGAGGCGCAGAGGGCCTGGACGAGCACCTCTTGCGAGCCGCTCGTGTTGTTGAACGCCTCGACCACCCACCCGTTGGCGGCTGTGTCGGCGATGCTCGACACCACGCGGATGTCCTCGTCGCCTGTCAGGCCCAGCTGGAAGCCGCCGCCGATCACGTGCTCACCGGCGTGGCACGTTGCGTTCGCCTGACCTTGGCCCGGCGCAATGGCTTCGCTGTTGACTTGCTCCCTGATCTTGCCCAGACCGGAGCCCTTCGGGCCGGCGGGTCCGGGATCGCCCTTAGGGCCTTTCTGGTTCCAGGCGATGCGCTTCTCGGAGGGCTTGCACGACTCGCCGGCCTGGGTGTCGATCGGCCGCAGGTAGCGGACGTTTGCGATCTTCGCCTCGCAGGCGGTGATCGTGCCGTCGCTCGACGGGATTGCTCCGGTCGCCACGCCGATGCCACCCATCACGGCCAGCGCGGCGGCCAGCGCGAGGGTGAATTTGATCTTCGAGCTCACTTCGTGTCCTTTCGCGGGGGATGCGGATGCGCCAAGGCTGGCTGAGCGGCGCCCGCGAACACAGCGGGCCAGCAGGGGAAAATGGCTTCGGCTGGCCGAAGGGCGCCCCGTTGAGGCTTTGCACCTATTTGTTTAAGATGGCGCGGGCCGCTCGTGGGCGGCCATGTGAGCGAGAGGAGACCTAGATGAAGAGCAGCCTCGAGATCGCGCAGGACGCGGTGCTCGAGTCGATCGAGTCGATCGCCGAGCGGGCAGGACTCCTGCCTGAGGAGTTCGAGCCTTACGGGCGCTACAAGGCGAAGGTCTCGCTCGATGTGCTGGACCGCATGGCCGACACCCCCGACGCGAAGCTCGTATGCGTGGCCGGCGTGACGCCGACGAAGGCGGGGGAGGGCAAGACCACCACCGCCGTGTCGCTCACCCAAGGCCTGGGCGCGATCGGCAAGAGCCCGCTGCTCTGCCTGCGCGAGCCCTCGCTCGGGCCGGTGTTCGGCATCAAGGGCGGCGCCGCCGGCGGCGGCCTGGCCCAGGTGGTGCCGATGGAGGACCTGAACCTGCATTTCACCGGCGACATCCACGCCGTGGGGGCGGCCAACAACCTGCTGGCGGCGCTCATCGACGCGTCGATCCTGCACGGCAACGAGCATGAGATCGACGCGCTGAGGATCTCCTGGCGGCGGGCGCTCGACATGAACGACCGGGCGATGCGCCAGATCGCGATCGGGCTCGGCGGGCGCGCGAACGGCTACCCGCGCGAGACCGGCTTCGACATCACCGCGGCCTCCGAGGTCATGGCGATCCTGGCCGTGTCGCGCGACCTGCACGACCTGCGCAGGCGGCTCGGGGCGATCACCGTCGGCCACTCCTACCGCGGCGGCAGGCCGGTGACCGCCGAGGACCTCGGCGCCGCGGGCGCGATGACCGTGCTCTTGAAGGACGCGCTCAAGCCGAACCTGATCCAGACGCTCGAGGGTCAGCCCTGCCTCATGCACTGCGGCCCGTTCGCGAACATCGCCCACGGCAACTCCTCGCTGGTGGCCGACCTGATCGGGCTCAAGCTCGGCGAGTACGTGGTAACGGAGTCCGGCTTCGGCTCGGACATGGGCATGGAGAAGCTTTTCAACATCGTCTGCCGCAAGGGCGGGCTGCGGCCCAGCTGCGTGGTGCTCGTGGCCACCGTGCGCGCGCTCAAGCACCACGCCGGTGTGGAGGACGACCCCCGCGTGGATCGGGTGCGCGGCCTCGCGGCGGTGGTTGAGGGCGCGGCCAACCTGCACCGCCACCTCGGCATCGTCCGCGGCTTCGGGCTGCCCTGCGTGGTGGCCGTGAACCGCCGCCCCGGCGACACGGACGAGGAGGTGGGCCTCGTGAAGACGCTCGCCCTCGAGGGCGGGGCCGTTGCCGCCGAGATCAACGACGGCTTCACGAAGGGTGGCGAGGGCTCTGCCGCGCTGGCCGAGGCGGTGGCCGACGCCTGTGAGCAGCCATCCGAGTTCATGCTCACCTACGACGACAACGACTCGATCGAGCAGAAGATCCGCAAGGTCGCCACGCAGGTATACGGCGCGAGCGACGTGTTCTTCTACCCGGACGCCGAGCGCAAGCTCAAGCAGTTCACCGAGGACGGCCTGGGCTCGCTGCCGATCTGCATGGCCAAGACGCATCTCTCGCTGTCGGCGGACGCCGAGCTGCGCAACGCGCCGGTTGGCTTCACGGTGCAGGTGCGCGACATCCGCGCCTACACCGGGGCCGGCTGGCTGGTGCCGCTGTGCGGCGACATCATGCAGATGCCGGGGCTGGGGAAGAGCCCGGCGGCGCTGAACGTCGACATCGACGAGGGCGGGCGCACCGTCGGGCTGTTCTAATCATGCGGTAGCGGCCGAGGGGAGCCAGCTGAAGCGCCGGGCGGCGAACACCGCGGCGCCGACGCCCCAGATCGCGAGCGCGAGCAGGTCCTTCGGGGCGAGCGCGCTCGCGAACGAGCTGTGCACCGACCCCAGGTGGGCGGCCGCCGCCAGGTGCTCGATCGGAAAGATCGAGGCCACGTGCTTCAGGCCGGTGGGGAGCTGGTCCGTGGGGATCCACACGCCCGAGATGAAGTAGAGCGGCAGCATCGTGGCCTGCACGATCGGCTGTGCCGCGTCGGGGTTGCCGATCAGTCCCGCCACCGCGTAGCCGAGGCAGGCGAACGCGAGCGTTCCGGCGGCCACCGCGATGGCGATCGCCACGAGCGCGCCCGCTGAGAAGCCCACGCCGTAGCCCACACGGGCGATCAGCAGCAGCACGGCCGACATGCTGATCGTGGTCACCACCGTGGACAGCGCCTTGCCGGCCACCAGCGCGGCCGCGGGCACCGGGGTGGCGCGCCGGCGCTTCAACACACCGCTCTCGCGGGCGGCCGACATCGAGATCACGATGTTGCCGTACGCGGCCGTGATCACCGACATCGCGAGGATGCCCGGCACGTAGAACTGCGGCAGGTCCACCTTTACGCCGTCCACGATCGTCGTCCCGTGGCCGAACGCGCTCGAGAAGATCACGAGCAGCAGCACCGGGAAGAAGAAGGTGAAGAAGCGGGCGCGCGGGTTGCGCCAGGCCGCGATCAGGTCGTACTTGGCCTCGTGCGCCACCAGGGCGACCGGGCCGCGGGCGGCAGGGGAAGCGTTGGTCATCGTCAGCTCCTCGTGGTTAGGTTGAGATAGACGTCCTCGAGCGTGGGCCGGCGGACCTCGAGGTCCTCCAGCTCGACCTCGCGGTCGAGCGCCCATCCCGAGAGGGCATGCAGGTCGTGGGCCACGCTCGTGCTCGCCACGGTCACGCGGCCGCCGGGCTGCTCAGTCGCCCGCTCGATCAGCGTGGCCGGCAGCTCGTGCGGCAGGGCCGTGCGTGGCAGCGAGAAGGTGATCTGGGCGGCGGCCCGGTCGCGGTTGCCGAGCGTTCGCGGCGTGCCTTCGGCCACGATCTTGCCGTCGGCGATCACCGCGATCCGGTCGGCCAGCCGCTCTGCCTCCTCCATGTAGTGGGTGGTGAGGAAGATGGTCTTGCCGAGCTTGCGCAGGCCGTCGATGACCGCCCACGCGGCGCGGCGCGCCGAGGGATCGAAGCCCGTGGTGGGCTCGTCGAGGAAGATCAAGTCGGGATCGCCCACCAGGGCAAGAGCCACGTCGAGGCGGCGACGCTGGCCGCCCGAGAGGGCGGTTGCGCGCTGGTGCTGCTGACCGAGCAGGTCCACCAGCTCGAGCGTCTCGTCCACCCGGCGCGGGGCGCGGTAGTAGCCCGCGTAGAGCTCCACCGACTCGCGCACGGTCAGGCCCGGATCGGCGGCGGACTCCTGGAGCACGATGCCCAGGCGGTCGCGCCAGCCGGCGGGCGGACGAGCCGGGTCCGCGCCCAGCACCTCCACGCTGCCGGCGCTGGCGTCGCGGAAGCCCTCGAGGATCTCCACGATGGTGGTCTTGCCGGCGCCGTTTGGGCCGAGGAAGGCGAACACCTCGCCGCGGCGCACCTCGAGGTCGATGCCGCGCACCGCCTCGCGGTCGCCGTAGCGCTTGTGCAGGCCGCGGACGGTGATCACGGCCGGTGATGTGTGATTTGACGCTGCGCCGTGCTGTGCGACGGCGGCGTCGAGTGAGTTCGTGAGCATGGCTCGAAGGTACGTCTCGGCCGCGCCCGTTTCATCGGCTCAGAGGCGGGTTTTGAGGCTCCACCCGGGGGTGGAGATCGGCTCCACCCGCGAGCCGATGTGCCCGCGAGGGGCGAGACCTATCGTTCACGTCGATGCCTGAACGGCGAAGCGGTTTCTTCTATTCGGGTGACGAACGCACGCCACCTGAGGTTTGGGTGCTGCGCCTGATCGGTGGCGGCTTCCTCCTGCTCTTCGTGGTCACCACCGCCACCACGCATCCGCACCCCTCGGTCGAGGGGCGCGGCCTGGGTGTGCTGCTTGCGCTCCTCGCGTTCATCGCGGCGATCGTGCTCACGAACCCGCGCAACGAGGTGAGCGATCGTCGCCGCATCGCCGGTCTCGTGATGGTGATTGCCAGTGCCGGGGTGCTCGCCGGGCTCCAGCCCGGCGGGATCTGGCAGGCGGCGCCGTACTTCATCGCCATCGTCGGCTCGCTGCGCCTCGAGTGGAAGACGGCGGGCGCGCTGCTCGCGCTGTCGCTCGTGGTGCTGGGCGCCGTGGCGGGGGCGCGCGGGCACTGGGGCGATGCGTGGGGCGCAATCATCGGCGCCGTCCCGTGGTTCCTCGTGCTTCGCCTGATGCGGAGGATGAGCGAGCAGAACCGGGCGCTCGAGGCGTCGCAGGAGGCCGAGGCGCGCGCCGCAGCGGACGCGGAGCGGGGGAGGGTGGCGCGCGAGATGCACGACGTGCTGGCCCACTCCCTGTCCGCGCTCGCCCTTCAGCTCGAGAGCGCGCGCCTGGTGGCGCGTGACCGCGGCGCCGACCCGGAGCTCGTCGACACGATCGACCGCGCTCACCACCAGGCGGTGGAGGGGCTAGAGGAGGCCCGACGAGCGATCGGCGCGCTGCGCGGAGACGCCCTGCCCGGCCCGGAGCGGCTGGCGGCGCTGGCGGCGGCGTTCGAGGAGCAGAGCGGCGTTCGCGCATCGCTCGACGTGGTCGGCGAGCCGCGACAGCTGCCGGCCGATGCGAGCCTCGCCCTCTACCGGACCGCCCAGGAGGCGCTAACCAACGTGCGCCGCCACGCCGCGCCCGACCGCGTAGAGCTGCGCCTCGAGTACGGCGACGACGCCACGGTGCTGGTGGTGGAGGACCACGCCGAGCGAGGCATGGCCGTGCCGGTGAGCGGTTCGACCAGCGGGGGCGGCTACGGGCTCACCGGCATGCGCGAGCGCGCGGAGCTGCTCGGCGGACAGCTGCTCGCCGCACCCACCGAGCACGGCTTCCGAGTGGAGCTCTGGCTGCCGCGGTGAGCGACGTTCGCGTGCTGCTGGCCGACGACCAGCGCCTGGTCCGCGAGAGCCTGGCCACCATGCTCGGCCTGCTGCCGGGCATCGAGCTGGTGGGCACGGCATCCGACGGCGAGGAGGCGGTGGCGCTCGCCGCGGAGCACTCGCCGCAGGTGGTGCTGATGGACCTGCGCATGCCGCGCGTAGACGGCATCGAGGCGATTCGGCGGCTGCGCGAGCAGCAGCCGGAGGTGCGCGCGATCGCCCTCACCACCTTTGCCGACGACGAGAGCGTGATCGGAGCGCTGCGCGCCGGCGCCCGCGGCTACCTGACCAAGGATGCGGGCGCCGAGGACATCCGCTCCGCGATCTTCGCGGTCGCCGCGGGCGAGGCCTCGCTCGACCCGGCGGTGCAGCACCACGTGGTGGCGGCGCTGGCGTCGGATGAGAGCGCCGCCCCGGCGCCCGAGCTTCCCGACGGGCTCACCCCACGAGAAGCGGAGATTCTCGGCCTGATCGCGGCGGGGCTGACGAACGCGGAGATCGCGGAGCGGCTCGTCGTGAGCCCCACCACCGTGAAGTCGCACATCAACCACCTGTTCGCGAAGGCGGGCCTGCGCGACCGCGTGCAGGCGGTCACCTACGCCTACCGCAAGGGCCTGGCGACGCCGCCGGGTTAGGGCGCGAGGCGCTCGATCCGCCAGCCGCCGCCGGGCTCGGGCCGGTAGGCGATCCGGTCGTGCAGCCGGTCGTCGCGGTGCTGCCAGAACTCGTAGCTCTCCGGGCTCAGCCGGTAGCCGCCCCAATGGCCCGGAATCGGCAGCTCGTCGAGCTCGGCCAGCTCCGCAACACGTGCCTCCAGCGCCTCGCGGCTCTCCACCGGCCGGCTCTGCGGGGAGGCGAGCGCGCTCAGCTGGCTCCCGCGCGGGCGCGTGCGAATGTACTCAGCCGACTCCTCGGGGTCCACGCGCTGGATCGGGCCCTCGATCCGCACCTGCCGACCGAGCGGGTCCCAGTGGAACAGCAGCGCGGCGCGCGGGTTGGCGGCAAGCTCGCTGCCCTTGCGGCTCTCGTAGTTCGTGAAGAACGTGAAGCCGCGCTCGTCGAAGCCCTTCATCAGCACCATGCGCACCGACGGCGCGCCGTCGGGCGTGGCGGTGGCCAGCGCCATCGCCTCCGGCATGCGCATCCCGGTATCGCGCGCGGCCGCGAACCAGGCCGCGAACTGGTGCAGTGGGTCCGGATCCATGCGCGCATAGGATGCCCGACGTGCCGCTGGAGCCCGGTCTATCCCGTCAGGACGAGTTCGTGGTGGAGGGCCGGCTTCTCACGAACGTCGGCGGCTCGCTGCGCGTGCCGGTGCTCTCCACGCCGAGCATGATCTCGATGATGGAGCGCACGGCCACCGCGCTCGCGCGCGAGCACCTGCCGGACGGCAAGGGCACGGTGGGGTTCGAAGTCTGCGTGAAGCACGTCGCGGGTGCGGTGGAGGGGAGCACCTGCACGGCGTCGGCGCAGCTGCGCGAGGTAGTCGATGGGCGAAAGTTGCGGTTCGACGTCGAGGTAACGCAAGGCGGGCGGACGATCGGCGTCGGCACGCATGAGCGGCGAGTCATCGATCTGGCCGCGCATGGGTCCCGGGTCTCGGGTGCCGGGTGACGGGCTTTCCCCAGACCCGAGACCCGAGACCCGAGACCTCAAACGGACCGCTGATACGTATGAAACGCCCTTACCGCAAACGTCGCCGACAGCGCCAGGAACGCCAGCAGGAACCCGGCGCGCGCGGCGACGAAGCCCCAGTCGGTGCTGCCCATCGCCGCCGAGCGGCCCGCCTCCACGGCCCAGTTCACGGGGTTGAAGTCCGCGATGTGGCGAATCCAGACCGGAACCAGGCTGAGCTGCATGAACGCGCCCGACAGGAACGTGAGCGGCAGCAGCAGGAACTGCATGGCCGCGATCAGCGTCTCCTCCCGGCGGATCAGCAGCGCCATCCCGTTCGAGAGCGCCCCGAAGGCCGCCCCGAGCATGGTGGCGAACAGGATCAAGAGCGCCACGCCACCCACGCCGTTGTGGAAGTGCGCGCCCGAGACCAGCGCGAGCACGACGATGATGATCGACTGGATCACGATGCTGAGCGAGCCCTGCAGCAGCCGGCCGCTGATAAGCGCACTGCGCTTCACCGGCGAGGTGAGGAAGCGGTCCACCACGCCACGGTCGATGTCCTCGATCATCGGCATGCCGCTCCATCCGGCCGAGAAGAACGCGGTCATCACGAGCACGCCGGCGTGAGGAACTCGATGTACGAGCCGCCGTGGAAGCCCGGGATCTCCACGACCTTCTTGAACAGCGCCCCGTAGAGCAGCAGCCAGATGATCGGCTGGATGAGGGTGACCACGATCCACCAGGGCTGGCGCCAGAGGGCGCGCAGGTGGCGGATGGTCATGAACCAGGAATGCAGAACGGCTGTCATCGCTTCTCCTCTGCCGCCTCGGCCTCTGCCTTGTGGAAGGTGCGCCCCGTGTAGCGCAGGTAGACGTCGTCGAGCGACGGGCGGGCGACCGTGACCGACGCCACGTCCACGCCCTGGGCCTCCAGCGCCTGCAGGACCACCGGCACCGCGCGTGCGCCGTTGTCGGCACGCGCGTGGAAGTGGCGCCCGTC
>JBKPDA010000322.1:0-14794 GCA_046727635.1 Actinomycetota bacterium
TACGCGAGGCCGTCGTGCTGGCTGATTTCGGGCACGGTCATAATCAGCGCCGATTATGTCCGGGCGGCTGACCCAGGATGCGACCGGCGTGTCGCACGTCTTTCCCATCGGCTCCCGCCTGAACGAGGCGGGACGGCTCGAGGTGGGCGGATGCGACGTGATCGAGCTGGCGCGCGAATTCGGCACGCCGGCGTACGTGTACGCGGAGGAGGACATGCGGGCGCGGGCGCGGGCGTACATGGACGCCTTCCGGGCGCGCACGGATCACTTCGAGGTGGTCTACGCGAGCAAGGCGTTTCCCTGCACCGCGGCCTTCCGGCTGCTCGTGGATGAGGGGCTTTCCGCGGACGTCGCCTCGGGCGGCGAGCTGTACCTGGCGCTCGAGGGCGGGTTCACCGGGGAGCGCCTCTACATGCACGGCAACAACAAGACGGAAGCCGAGCTGCGCTACGCGGTGGAGCAGGGGATCGGGCACATCGTGGTGGACTCGTTCGACGAGGTCGAGCGGCTCGAGCGGCTGGCGCCCGGGCAGAAGGTGATGCTGCGGGTGACGCCCGGCATCAAGCCCGACACCCACGCCAAGATCCAGACCGGCCAGGAGGACTCGAAGTTCGGCTTCGGCCTTGATGACGTGCCGCGGGCGATCGACTCCATCCGCACTCTTGAGCTATGCGGGCTGCACGCGCACATCGGGTCGCAGGTGTTCGATCTCGAGCCGTTCGAGCGGCTGGCGGGGGTGCTCTCGGGCATGGGCGACTACCCGCTGCTCAACCTCGGCGGCGGCCTCGCGATCGCCTATACGAACGAGGACGAGCCGCCGTCGGTGGACAGCTATGTGGAGACGCTGCTGGGCGCCGCGCCTGAGAACGTCACGGTCTTGTGCGAGCCCGGCCGCTCGATCGTGGGCAACGCGGGCGTGACGCTCTACAGGGTCGGCACGGTGAAGCGCATCCCGGGTGTGAGAACGTACGTGGCGGTGGACGGGGGCATGTCCGACAACCTGCGCCCGATGCTCTACGGCGCGCGCTACGAGGCGGAGATCGCGGACCGCTTCGGCGGCGACACGGTCTGCACGATCGCCGGGATGCACTGCGAATCCGGCGACATCCTCGTGCGCGACGCCACGCTCGACGACCCGCGCGTGGGCGACGTGCTGGTGATTCCTGTCACCGGCGCGTACGGGCACGCGATGGCCAACAACTACAACGCCGTGCCGCGGCCGCCGGTGATCTTCTGCTCGGGCGGCGACGCCCGCGTGGTGGTGCGGCGCGAGACCTATGAGGACCTGACGCGTCGTGACGTTTAGGGTCGGCCTCCTCGGCCACGGTACGGTCGGGGCGGCGTTCCATCAGCTTCTTGACGAGCGCGCCGAGGCGATCGAGGCCGTCACCGGCCTGAAGCCGGAGATTACCGGCGTGCTCACGCGCAGCCGCGGCGACTTCGAGGACATCCTCGAACGCAGCGACCTGATCGTCGAGCTGATGGGCGGCATCGACCCCACACTCGACTACATCCTGCGCGCGATGAGGGCTGGGCGCCATGTCGTATCGGCCAACAAGCAGGTGCTCTCGCAGCACGGGGAGGAGCTGTACGACGCGGCCCGGGAGGCCGGGGTGCAGCTGCGCTTCGAGGCCGCGGTGGGCGGCGTGGTGCCCGTGATCCGGGTGATCCACGAGACGCTGGCGGCGGCCCACATCGAGCGCGTGCACGGGATCGTGAACGGCACCACCAATTTCATCCTCAGCGAGATGGCGCGCACCGGCGCCTCCTACGACGATGCGCTGCGCGAGGCGCAGGAGCTGGGGTTCGCCGAGGCGGATCCGACCGAGGACGTGACCGGCAAGGACGCCGCGGCCAAGATGGCGATCATCGCGCGGCTGGCCTTCGGCGCGGCGGTGAACCTCGACGACGTGCCCTACGAGGGCATCGACAACCTCACCTCGGACGACATCGCGTACGCGAAGGAGCTCGGGCTGTCGCTGAAGCTGATCGGCGCCGCCGAGCGGCTCGACAGCGGGCTGGCGGTCCGCGTGTATCCCGCGTTCCTCTACGCCGGTCATCCGCTGGCGAGCGTCAACGGCTCGTTCAACGCGGTGACGATCGAATCCCCCGCCATCACCGAGATCACGCTGTCGGGGCCGGGCGCCGGCGGGCCGCAGACCGCCTCCGCCGTGCTCGGCGACGTGATCTCGGCCATGATCCCGCCGCCCACGCTGCCGCCCCCGCCGCGGGACATGCCGCTCGTGCGCGACGTCGAGTCGGCCTTCTATCTGTATTTGGAGGTGGCCGACCGGCCCGGTGTGCTGGCGCAGGTGGCCGAGATCCTGGGCCTGCAGGGCGTGTCGATCAAGTCGGTGGTGCAGCGCGGGCTCGGCAACGATGCGCGCCTCGTGATGGTCATGCACCCGGTGCTCGAGTCGCGCTTCCAGGCTGCCGTGGAGCTGCTCGGGGGGCTCGACTTCGTGCGTGCCCGCCCGCGCGTGATCCGTGTGATCGAGGAGACCTTCGGGGAGTCGGGCTGAGCCTCTGGCGCTACCGCGACCGCCTGCCGGTGGACCCGCTCGTGACCCTCGGCGAGGGGGACACGCCGCTGATCCAGTCGACGTGGCTGTCGGAGCGCACGGGCTGCGATGTGTGGTTGAAGTTCGAGGGCTCGAACCCCACTGGCTCGTTCAAGGACCGGGGCATGACCGTGGCGGTGTCGGCCGCCATCGGCGAGGGAGCGGAGGCGGTGATCTGCGCATCGACGGGCAACACGGCCGCCAGCGCCGCCGCCTACGCGGCCAAGGCCGGGCTGCGCGGAGCCGTGATCGTGCCCGAGGGCAAGATCGCGGCCGGCAAGCTCGCCCAGGCGCTGATGCACGGCGCGCGCGTGATCGCGCTCCGGGGCAACTTCGACGAGGCGCTGGCGCTCGTGCGAGAGCTCGCCCGGCGCCAGCCGATCGCGCTCGTGAACTCGGTGAACGAGTACAGGATCGAGGGGCAGAAAACCGGCGCCTTCGAGGTCTGCGACGAGCTGGGCGAGCAGCCGGACGTGCTCTGCATTCCGGTGGGCAACGCGGGCAACATCACAGCCTGGTGGCGAGGCTTCAGCGAGTACGGCGCCTCTCCGAAGCTGCACGGGTACCAGGCCGAGGGCGCAGCGCCGCTCGTGCACGGGGCGCCGGTGGAAAAGCCCGAGACCGTCGCATCGGCGATCCGGATCGGCAACCCGGCACGGTGGGAGGACGCGATGGATGCGGTCACCTCCTCGCGCGGCGAGATCCGCGCCGTGTCCGACGACGAGATCCTCGAGGCCTACGAGCTGCTGGGGTCGCGCGAGGGCGTGTTCTGCGAGCCGGCGTCCGCGGCGTCGGTGGCCGGGCTGCTCAAGTACGGGGCGGAGGGGCGCGTGGTGTGCGTGCTCACCGGACACGGGCTGAAGGACCCGACCACCGCCATGACGCGCGCCGGCTCGGTGATCCCGTGCGAGCCGGAGATCGGCGCGGTGGAGCAGGCGGTGTTCGGCGGGAGGGATCAGAAAAGGTGAACCGGCGGCGCGTGGTGCGCGTCCCGGCGTCGTCGGCCAACCTGGGGCCGGGCTACGACGTGCTTGCGGCGGCCTTGGCGATCCATCTCGAGCTGGAGGTGGAGGAGACGGGCGAGTTCGCGGTGGAGGCCGACATCGAGGGCGTGCCGCTCGATCGCAGCAACCTCTGCGTGCGCGCTTTCGAGGCGCTGCACCCGGCCGACGGCGTGACCTTCCGGCTGCGCTCCGACATCCCCGTGGCGGCCGGGCTCGGGTCGAGTGCCGCCGCTATCGTCGCTGGACTCGTGGCGGCCGACCACATGTACGAGCTCGACGCCGACCTGCTCACGCCCGCGGTGGAGCTGGAGGGGCACCCGGACAACGTCGCCGCGGCGCTGCACGGGGGGTTCGTGATCTGCGCCGACGACGGAGTGGAGCGCTTCGATCCCCCGCCGGAGCTGGAGGCCGTGCTCGCGATCCCGCACGATCCGGTGCCCACTGCCGAGGCCCGTGCGGCGCTGCCCGCCGAGGTGCCGATCGAGGACGCGGTGCACAACATCGCGAACGCGTCGCTGCTCGTGCTCGGGCTCGCTCGGGCCGACTTCGACCTGGTGGCGCGGGGGCTGTCCGACCGCATCCACCAGCCGCGCCGCGAGCACCTTTACCCGCGCTCGATGGAGCTGCTGCGCCGGGCCCGCGACCTGGGGGCGCTGGGCGCGACGATCTCCGGCGCCGGACCGGCCGTGCTGTTCTGGTCCCACTTCGAGCAGACCGGCGGGCTCTTCGACGAGCTGCACGCCGAGGCGCCCGACGTCAAGGTGCGCCGCGTGCAATTCGACCCGAGCGGCGCCGACGTGAGAGCGCTGGCATGACCGACACGGTGCGCGCGGCGGGGGGCGTGGTGTGCGACGACGACGGTCGCGTGGCCCTCGTCTACCGGCCGAAGTACGAGGACTGGACCTTCCCGAAGGGAAAGCTGGAGAAGGGCGAGACCGAGGAGGAGGCGGCCGTCCGCGAGGTGTACGAGGAGACCGGCCTCGACGTGGAGCTGGGGCGCGAGCTGGGCTTCGTCTCCTACACGGATCCGAAGGGCCGCCCGAAGACCGTGCACTACTGGCTGATGCGGGTGAGCGGGGGCGAGTTCACGCCCAACAGAGAGGTGACCGAGCTGCGCTGGCTGTCCCTTGAGGCCGCCCCCGAGCTGTTGAGCTACGACCGCGACCGAGAGATCCTGGGGCGGATAATCGCTGAGTAATGCTCAGGCTCATGGGCCTGCCGAACGTCGCTCGGTTTCCGAAGGCGACGGTCCAGCGCCGTACGGATCGGTTCGAGATCGAGTTCCACGGCGGCGAGCACACGAGCTTCAGAGACGTCCAGTTTCGCTACCTCGGCGAGATCGAGGATCTCGAGTCCGTTGAGCTGGACCTCCTTGCCCGGCTCCAGCAGCTGGGGTACGACGTCGAACGTCGGCCGCCCGAGAACGGGCCCGAGGCCTGAGCCGCGGACCCGTCTCGAGCCGTCGTGTCCCTACGCGGCCTGCTTGATCAGGCCGTGCGGGTTGAGCACGAACTTCTTGCTCGCGCCCTTGTCGAAGTCGATGTAGCCCTGAGGCGCCTCGTCCAGCGAGATCACCGTGGCGTTCACCGCCTTCGCGATCTGCACGCGGTCGTTGAGCACCGCCTCCATCAACTTGCGGTGATACCGCATGACCGGACACTGACCTGTGGTGAACGAGTGTGACTTCGCCCATCCGAGGCCAAGGCGAATCGACAGGCTGCCGATCTTGGCCGCCTCGTCGACCCCGCCCGGATCGCCGGTTACGTACAGACCAGGGATGCCCAGCTGGCCGCCTGCGCGCGTGACCTCCATGATCGAGTTGAGCACCGTCGCCGGTGCCTCGTGGTCGGCGTCCTTGCCGTGGCCGCGCGCCTCGAAGCCCACCGCGTCAACCGCGGCATCGACCTCGGGCTCGCCGAGGATCTGCTCGATCTGGTCGGCGAGCGTGGCGTCCTTCGTCAGGTCAACCGTCTCGCAGCCGAAGCTCCTGGCCTGCTGCAAGCGCTCGGCCTGCATGTCCCCGACGATGACCACGGCGGCGCCGAGGAACTGCGCCGCGTGGGCCGCCGCCAGCCCCACCGGTCCCGCGCCCGCGACGTACACCTTCGACCCCGAGGTCACGCCTGCAGAAACGCAGCCGTGGTACCCGGTGGGGAAGATGTCCGACAGCATGGTCAGGTCGAGGATCTTCTCCATCGCCTGATCCTTGTCGGGGAACTTGAGCAGGTTCCAGTCCGCGTACGGGACCATCACGTACTCGGCCTGGCCGCCAACCCAGCCGCCCATGTCGACGTAGCCGTACGCCGACCCCGGGCGGTCGGGATTCACGTTCAGGCAGACGCCGGTGGCGCCCTCCTTGCAGTTCCGGCAGCGCCCGCAGGCGATGTTGAACGGAACCGATACGAGGTCCCCCTCGTTGATGAACTCGACGTCGCGGCCCTTCTCGATCACCTCGCCGGTGATCTCGTGGCCGAGGATCAGCCCCGGCGGCGCCGTCGTGCGCCCGCGGACCATGTGCTGATCCGAGCCGCAGATGTTCGTCGACACGATCCTGAGGATCACGCCGTGAGGGCATTGCCGTCCGACGTTCGCCGGGTTTACTCCCGGTCCGTCCTTTAGCTCGAGTGTGGGGTAGTCGATGTCGTGAATCTCGACCTTCCCGGGCTCGATGTAGGCAACTCCTCTGTTATCCGCCATGCGTACCTCCTCCTTCTCGCACTGGCAAGGCTGGGTGACTCCGGAGAGGAAGCGCCGGGCGCCGGCGGAATAACCACGAGGGCGCCCTGCCGACCGCATCGGCCTGGAACGGCTGGCCGGGATCGGGTGCCGTGACGGCGACCACGCTCCTCAAAAGCTCGGAATCTCCAGAGAATTCTTGCCCGGGATCAGGTCGGGCAAAAGACAAGAGCCGTCACGGTTTCCCGCTATTTGCTTACAAACGGCGGGTTGGCGCGTATGTGACCTGTGGCGAAGCCGTCTGGTGCCGATGGCAATGTGTGGACCCTTGCGAGCTGAGCAGCCACCAATCGATGTTGCGGGCATGGAGGAGCGCATGGACGCGATCCGGCTGAAGCAGATCCTCGGTGGCGAGCTCACCGACCAGGAGCTGATGTGCCTGCAGATCGAGCAGCACGGCTTCGGCTGCGCGCCGTGCTCGGCCGCTGAGGCTACGCGCTCTCTGGAACTCCCGTAACCGCCCAGCGGCGGCCGGCGAAGCGCGCCCCACAGGTGGCCAGCCGCGCGCCTATCAGCGCGGCGAGGCCGATCCACACGCCCACGATCCCCCAGTCGAGCTTCAGCGAGAGCAGCGCGATCGGCACGAAGACGGCCACCGACGCGAACAGCATCGACCACTTCAGGAAGCGGGTGTCGCCGGCGCCGATCAGGATGCCATCGAGGGCGAACACCAGTCCGTTGAGCGGCTGCATGAGCGCGAAGATCGGCCAGATGGCGTGCAGGCGGTCGAGCACGCGCTCGTCGCTCGTGAACGCATGCGGCAGCACGTTGGTGAGCGCCAGCATGACCAGGGCGAACGCGCCGCCCACCACAAACGACCAGCCCAGCATGCGCACCGAGGCGTCGTAGGCCTCGTCGGCGTCGCCGGCGCCGAGCATGCGGCCCACGATCACCTGGCCGGCGATGGCGACAGCGTCGAGCACGAGCGCTAGGAAGGTCCAGAGCTGGAAGGCCACCTGGTGGGCGCCCAGCGACGCCGAGCCGATGCGCGCGAGCACCGCGCTCGCCACCAGGAACGAGGCATAGAGCGCGCTGGTGCGCACGAAGATGTCGCCGCCCACGCGGGCGAGCGGGCGGATGAGTGCGGCGCGCGGGCGGCGGTCGTCGGCGGGCGCTCGCAGCAGCTCGACTGCGAACGCGGCGCCCATCCCCGCCTGCGCGATCACGGTTCCCCATGCCGATCCCGCCAGCCCCCAGTGGAAGCCGTAGACGAACAGCAGCTCGAGCACGACGTTCGCCCCGTTGGCCACCGCCACGATCACGAGCGGGCGACGCATGCTCGACATGCCGCGCAGGTAGCCCTGCCCAGCTAGCGCGATCAGCGCGAACGGGAGGCCGATGGCACCGATGCGCAGGTACAGCACCGCGAGGGTGCCGGTGTGGTGCGTTCCGCCCATGGCGTGGACGGCGGGCTCAGCCAGCGCCAATGCCAGCGCAAGAAGCACGACTCCGATGGCGGTGGCCAGCCACAGCGCCTGCGCGGCCATTCTGCCGGCCACCACCTCCTGCCCGGCGCCGTGGTAGCGGGCCACCTGAGCCGTGGTGCCGTAGGTGAGGAAGTTGAAGAGGGTGAAGGTGCCGGTGAGCACCGTGCCGGCTAGCGCGAGCGCGGCCAGCTGCGGCGTGCCGAGGTGGCCGACGATCGCCGTGTCCACCAGCACGTAGAGCGGCTCGGCGGCCAGAGCGCCGAGCGCGGGAAGGGCGAGCTTGAAGATCTCGCGATCGTGTGGCGAGCGTCGTGGCACCCGCCGGAGACTAGATCGCTGATTCCAGCGATCGTGCCCCGACGGACCCCGCGCCCCTAGCGGCGCGGGGTCCGTCCTCCGGAGGTCAGGAGGCGTGCACGGGACGCCAGCGTCCGGTCACGCGCACGCCGGCGAGCATGCGCTCGCGGAGCGACGGGTTGCGCACGTAGGCGTGAATCGCCTGGGCGCGCATGCGCAGGAGGGCGGTCAGCTGCGCGGTGAACTCGAACGGGTCGGCGACGACGCGGTTGTCGGAGAGGGAGATCGCTGCGGCGGGCCGCCCCGCGATCTCGCCGATCAGCACCTGGCCGCCGAGCGGCCGCTGACCGTCCAGCTGTGCGAGCTGGCTCAGCGCGTATGCGTCTTCGTCGGTGCCCCGACGGATGACGTATGCGGTGGCGGAGTACATCTGGGAAATCCTTTCGATCGGTGAAGCAGGCATGACCAAGGATCGGGGTTACGGGCCTTTGCGCCTGTACGGCAGTCAGGCGTCCGGGGGGTCGGATTTCCGAAGGTGGGGGGCCGCCTGCCCGCACCGCTTCACAGGCACGCGCGCTACCTTTGAATCAGCATCGATCCAGGAGGTGGCGATGGCCTTCAAGACCAGAGTGCTCGTCCTCGCCAACCAAACCGCCGACACCGAAGGCCTGACCGAGGCTCTCCGGCGGCGTGCCGATCGCGGCGACGTTGCGTTCACGCTGATGGTTCCCACCGGCAAGGGCGGTCGAGAGAGCGCTCGGCGCCAACTCGAGGCGGCACTCGAGCGGCACGGGACCGCGGGCCTCGAGGTGGACGGCCAGGTGTGCGACGCGGATCCGATCGTCGCGGTCAACGAGATCTGGGATCCGGGCGAGTTCGACGAGGTGATCGTGTCGACGCTTGCGCGGGACAGCTCGCGTTGGCTCGAGGCGGACCTGCCGCACCGAATAGCACGGCTCACCGACGCGCCAGTGGAGCACGTGGTGCCGGCGGAGATCGAGCGCTCGCTGGCGCGGGAGCGCGCGGCACGGCCGCTGCATCGTGAGCCGCAGCGGGCTCTCGGCCCGTTTGCTGGCCCCGCGACTCGCTAGAGAGTTGGCCTGCGGTCCGCCCAGGGCCGCTCGGCCTCGAGTCGGGCGGCCACCGAGAGCAGCAGCGCCTCGCCCGCGGGCGGGCCGACCAGCTGGACGCCGGCCGGCAGCCCGTCCTCGCCCTGGAACAGCGGCACGGACATCGCCGGCTGGCCGGTGACGTTCCACACCGCGGTAAATGGCGTGAACAGGCCGGTACGGGCGAACTCGGCGAGCGCCTGGTCGCCGTCGAGGTCCAGCTCGCCCACCGGCAGGGGGCGCTGCGCGAGCGACGGCGTGAGCAGCAGGTCGTAGGAGGACATCCACTCCACGATCGTCCGGGCATGACGTTGGAGCCGGGCGAGCGCGCCCAGGTACTCGATCGACGTCTGCGCCAGGCCGCGCTGGAACATCTCCCAGGTGAGGCGCTCCATGTGCTCGCGACGCGGCTCGCGGCCCGACACCACGCCGCCGTACGCCACGCCGAGCCCGATGTTCGCGGCATAGAGGACGGTGAAGAGCGCCAGGAGGTTCCCCTCGTCCCCGCCCCACGGTGGATCGACCTCGGTTACATCGTGGCCGAGGCCGGTGAGCAGCTCGGCGGCGTCGCGCGCGGCACGCTCGCAGATCGGGTCCACCTCGGCGGCGATCGGCGCTTGGAGCACGAAGCCGATCTGCAGCCGGCCGGGGTCTCGGTCGAGCGCGCTCGTGAACGGCTGATCGGGCGCGGGCGCCCAGGTGGCGTCGCCCGGCTCGTAGCCGGCCACGACGTCGAGCGAGCGGGCACAGTCCTCGACCGTTCTGGTGAGCAGGCCGTCCGTGGAAAGGACGGCGTCGCCCAGGTCGGGACCGCGCGAGATCCGCCCCCGGCTGGCCTTGAGCCCCACGAGGCCGCAGCACGCCGCGGGGATGCGAATCGAGCCGCCGCCGTCGCTGCCGTGCGCGATCGGCACCATGCCGGCGGCCACGGCGGCGCCGGAGCCGCCCGAGGAGCCGCCGGGCGTGCGGTCGAGGTCCCACGGGTTGCGCGTGGGACCGAAGCGGCGCGGCTCGGTGACCGGCACGATGCCGAGCTCGGGCGAGTTGGTCTTGCCGACGATCACGAAGCCGGCGTCCTTGATCCGGCGCACCACGTTGGCGTCGTAGTCGGGTGTGAAGTCCTCATAGAGGTCGGAGCCGTCCGACATCACCAGGCCGGCGACCGGCGCGGCCAGGTCCTTGATCCCGATCGGCACGCCAGCGAACGGCCGCTCGTCGCCCGGCCCGATGGCGTCGGCGGCCGCCAGAGCGCCGTCCGCGTCCACGAGCGTGAACGCGTTCACCTTGTCGTCGACAGCCTCGATCCGCGCGAGCGACGCTTCCGCCAGCTCGCGGGCGCTTACCTCGCCAGAGCGCACGAGAGCCGCCAGCTCGGTGGCAGGGCGGAAGAGGAGGTCCTCGGTGCCTGGCTGGCCGGTCAGCAAGACCGGGGAAGCCTACGGCATCAGCGCTACGCCGGCACCAGCTCGCGCCGCAAGGCCGCCACGCGCGTCCGCTCGTCCTCGAACCCGAGCCGCTCGAGCACCTCTTCAGCGAGCGCGAGGTAGTCCGCGCCCAGCTCGGGCCGGTAGTCGAGGATCGACACCGCACGCTCCGCGGACTCGGCGTAGCGGATCGAGGCGCGGATGACCGAGTCGAGCACCTTGTCGCCGAAGCGATCCTTCAGCAACTGCAGCGCCTCGCGCGAGTGGATCGTGCGCAGGTCGGCGATGTTCAGCACGACGCCAAGCCACTCGAGGTCCTGGTGCAGGTTCTCCTTCGCCAGCTCGATCACCTCGAGCGCCTGCTCCACCCCCTGGAGCGAGAAGTACTGGGCCTCGGTGGAGATCAGCGCCTGGTCAGCGGCCACCACGGCGTTCACGGTGAGCAGGCCGAGCGAGGGCGGGCAGTCGATCAGCACGATGTCGTAGCCGCGCTTCACGTCCTTGAGCGCGCGGCGCAGCGTCATCTCGCGACCCATCTTTCCGGCGAGCACCAGCTCGGACTCGGCCAGCCCGAGGTTGGCGGGCAGGATCGCGTTTTCATAGATCGCTTCGGAAGCTTTTACCTGGCCGGCAAGGACGTCTGCGAGGGTGGGGGAGGCGTCCGGTGGAACGTCGAAATAGTCGGAGAGGTTGCCCTGCGGATCCAGGTCCACAGCAAGAATCCGGAGCCCCACCCGCGAGAACACGTCCGCCAGCGTGCGCACCGTGGTGGTCTTCCCGGTGCCGCCCTTCTGAGAGAGGACCGCGATCGTGGTGGCCATCCGAGCCTCGCGACTATAGTTCCCGCGTCCAGCCGTCGCGTGCCCGCTCGAAGAAGGCGCGGAAACCGGAGGAGGGTGGAAAGTGGCTGAGCCGTCCAGCCGCGCCGTTCGTTACGCATCGACCCAGGGGTATCGCCCTCGCCGTCCTCCGGTGACGGTCGAGGACAAGGACGCCTGCGCGCTCTACGCCGCCGTAGAGAAGAACGCGACGCCGAGCCACGAGCCGATCGTCACGGCTCTCACCGCGCTCCAGAAGATGCTGCACCGCGCCGGCAACGTGGACGGCGAGGGCGACGGCTGCGGCGTCCTGATCGACATCCCGCGCAAGATCTGGGCGGAGGAGATCCGCGCCGGCGGGCATGCCTCGCACCTGGCGCTCGACCCGCAGTTCGCGGTCGGCCACATCTTCATCCCGCGCAAGGGCGGCAACGCCGAGGAGACAAAGGCGCGGGCGCGCGACATCATGAGCCGCTTCGGACTGCGCGTGCTGGCCGAGCGCCAGGAAGTGGTGGACTCCTCCGCCCTCGGCGCCACGGCGCGCGAGGAGGAGCCGATCTTCTGGCAGGTGGGCGGCCTCACCGGCGAGGCCAGGCTGTGCTTCGAGATGGGCGTGGCGCTCGAGCAGGAGCTCGACGTCCACGTGGCCTCGTTCTCCACCGACACCTGCGTCTACAAGGTGATGGGCGCGCCATCGGTGCTCGGCAACTACTTCCCTGACCTGCTCGACGAGCGCGCCGAGACCGCGGCGATCATCGGCCACAACCGCTACTCCACCAACACGTGGCCGTCGTTCAAGCGCGTGCAGCCGTTCGCGATGCTCGGCCACAACGGCGAGATCAACACGATCGCCAAGCTGCGCCAGGAGGCGCGGATGCTGAACGTGCCGATCCATCCGGACGGATCGGACTCGCAGGACCTGAACCGCACGGTGGAGTCGCTGGTGCACCGCGGCTCGCTGTCGCTCGTGGAGGCGCTGGAGCTGGTGCTGCCGCCGATCGTGAACGAGATCAAGCAGCTGCCCGACGAGCTGCGGCCGTTCTACATGTACCTGCGCCAGGCGTTCGGCCCGTTCGCGCAGGGGCCGGTGGCGCTGCTGTCGCGGCACAGCGACGAGCTGGTGTTCTCGGTGGACGCGCTGGGCCTGCGGCCGCTGTGGCAGATCGAGACGACAGGCGCCTACGTCTTCTCCTCAGAGCCGGGCGTCGTGCCGGTGAACGAGACCGTGTCCGAGCCGAAGCCGCTCGCGCCCGGCGAGAAGGTGATGGTCTCGCTGAACCGCAAGAAGGGCGAGTCGAGGCTGCGCCAGCACATCCAGCTGATGTGGCTCGCGTGGGAGCGCTGGGTGGCTCGCACGGGCAAGGACCCGGTGCACGGCTACGCAAACATGATCCCGGTGGGTGGCCCGCTCGAGGGCGCGGAGATCCCCGGCTACACCGCGGCCGGCCCGGCCGAGCCGGTGAAGGTGGAGGACCGCGTGCTGGGCGGCTTCGGCTGGCAGCGGGAGGACATGAAGCTCGTCCAGCAGATGGCCGCCACGGGCGCCGAGCCGATCGGCTCGCTGGGCTACGACGGGCCGCTCGCCTGCCTCTCGCCCGAGCGCCAGAACCTGGCCGACTACTTCAAGGAGTCGGTGGCGGTGGTCACCAACCCGGCGATCGACCGCGAGCGCGAGGTGGAGCACTTCTCCTGTCGTGCGGTGTTCGGCTCGCGCCCGGGCGCCTGGGGCCTGCCGGCCGAGCCGCGCACCGTGGAGACCGCGTTCCCGATCATCCTCGGCGGCCACGACGGGCTCGCTCCCCTGTCGGACTCGGTCTATCGCCAGGTGGCGAAGGAGCACAAGACCTACCTGCTGGAGGACCTCTGGGAGGTGTTCCGCGGGCGCGGGAGGGTGCTCGACATCTCGGCGCTCGAGTCGGAGAACACGCACGGCGCGATCGAGCGGCTGAAGCACGAGGCCACGATGGCGGCGCGGAACGGCGCCGAGCTGCTCGTGCTCTCCGATCGCACGGCCTATGACGGGCAGCGCCGCTACATCGACCCGCACCTCGCGCTGGCCGCGATCGACCTCGCGCTGCGCGAGGCCTACGTGGAGCCGAACGAGCCGAACCTGCGCCGTCGCGTGGGCATCGTGCTGCGCTCGGGCGCGATCCGCAACGTCCACGACACCGTGGTGGCTCTCGGCCTCGGCGCGGACGGCGTCTGCCCCTACGTGATGATCGAGGTCGCCCTGATGGACGACTACCGCACCGATATCGACAACCTCTGCTCGGCGATGCGCAAGGGGATCGAGAAGGTGATCTCCACGATCGGCATCCACGAGCTGCGCGGCTACGCGCGGCTGTTCTCGTCGATTGGCCTGAAGCCCGAGCTGTCGGCGATCTTCGACACCCCCGCCTACTTCGGCTCCGACACCGGCGGCACCGGCTTCGCCGACCTGGACGCCGACGCCGACGAGCGCCAGCGCATCCTCGCGGGCGAGGACGAGTCGAAGCCCGCGAAGACGTTCCACTTCTACCCGAAGGTCTACAAGGCGGCGATCGCCTGCGCGAACGGCACGGGCAGCTACGACGAGTACTCGGAGAAGGTGCGCGAGCTCGAGCTGGAGCAGCCGATCTCGCTGCGGCACATCCTCGACGTGAAGTCGGACCGTGAGCCGATCGCGGATTCAGACCCCGGCGTGGGGCTGCATTCCTACCCGATCGTGATCTCGTCGATGAGCTTCGGCTCGCAGGGCGAGACCGCCTACCGCGCCTACGCCGAGGCCGCGATGCGGGCCAACATCATCGCGATGAACGGCGAGGGCGGCGAGATCCAGGACATGTACGGCAAGTACCCGAAGTGGCGCGGCCAGCAGGTGGCGTCGGGCCGCTTCGGCGTGACCTCCGAGATGGTCAACTCGTCCTTCCTCGTCGAGATCAAGATCGGCCAGGGCGCGAAGCCCGGCGAGGGCGGCCACCTGCCGGCCAAGAAGGTCACAGAGAAGGTGGCCCAGGCGCGTAACGCGTCCGTGGGCACCGACCTGATCTCGCCATCCAACAACCACGACCTCTACTCGATCGAAGACCTCGCGGAGCTGATCGACGAGCTCAAGACCGCAAACCCCGACGTGCGCGTGTCGGTGAAGGTGCCAGTGGTGCCGAACATCGGCACGATCGGCGTGGGGATCGCCAAGGCGGGCGCGGACATCATCACGCTGTCGGGATTCGAGGGAGGCACGGGCGCAGCGCGCTCGCACGCGCTGCGGCACGTGGGGCTGCCGTCGGACATCGGCACCCGCGCCGTGCACCTGGCGCTGATGGAGGCCGGCATCCGCAACCGCGTGGAGATCTGGGCCGACGGCGGCTACCGCCACGGCTGGGACATCGTGAAGCTGCACTGTCTGGGCGCGAACCGCGTGGGCTTCGGCACGCTCGCG
>JBKPDA010000323.1:0-6906 GCA_046727635.1 Actinomycetota bacterium
CCGCTGCGCGTGTACCACCCGCTCGAGCTGATCCACATGTCGATTCAGGGAGGCAGCGGCAATGGAAGCCGTTGAGGTGCGAGGAGCGGACGAGGTGCTAACGGACGAGGCGCTCGCCTTCGTCACCGGCCTGCACGAGAAATTCGAGGGCACGCGACAGGAGCTGCTGCGCCGGCGCGCGGAGCGAATGGCGCGCCTGCTCGACGGCGGCACGCTCGACTTCCTGGACGAGACGCGCGCGATCCGCGAGGGCGACTGGAGCGTGGCCCCGCCGCCGCCCGACCTGCAGGACCGGCGCGTGGAGATCACGGGTCCCACCAGCCGCAAGATGGTGATCAACGCGCTCAACTCGGGCGCCCGCGGCTTCATGGCGGACTTCGAGGACTCGAACTCGCCCTACTGGCGCAACATGATCGAGGGCCAGCAGAACCTCACCGACGCGATCGAGGGCACGATCGAGTTCACCAGTCCCGACGGCCGCGAGTACCGCTTGGACGACGAGGTGGCCACGCTGCTCGTCCGGCCGCGTGGGTGGCACCTGCCGGAGAAGCACCTGACACTCGACGGGCAGCCGGTGGCGGGCGCGTTTGTGGACTTCGGCCTCTACTTCTTCCACAACGCACGCCGCCTGCTGGACAAGGGCAGCGGGCCGTACTTCTACCTGCCGAAGACGGAGTCGCATCTCGAGGCGCGACTGTGGAACGACGTCTTCAACCACGCCCAGGACGAGCTCGGGATCGAGCGCGGCACGATCAAGGCCACGGTGCTGATCGAGACCGTGCCCGCAGCGTTCGAGATGGAGGAGATCCTCTACGAGCTGCGCGACCACTCGGCCGGGCTGAACGCCGGCCGCTGGGACTACATGTTCTCGATGATCAAGTGCTTCCGGAACCGGCCCGAGTTCCTGCTGCCGGATCGCAACAGCGTGACGATGACCGTGCCGTTCATGCGGGCCTACACGGAGCTGCTCGTGAAGACCTGCCACCGCCGCGGCGCACACGCGATGGGCGGCATGGCGGCCTTCATCCCGAGCCGCACCGACGAGGAGGCGAACCGGAACGCGCAGGAGAAGCTGATCGCCGACAAGAAGCGCGAGGCGGGCGACGGCTTCGACGGGACCTGGGTGGCCCACCCCGACTCGGTGGCGAACGCCATGGCCGAGTTCGACGCCGTGCTCGGCGATCGCCCGAACCAGGTGGACCGTCGCCGCGACGAGGTGAACGTGAGCGCCGCCGACCTGCTCGACGTCGCGTCAACGCCCGGCGGGATCACCGAGGAGGGCCTGCACAACGACGTGAACGTGGGCATCCAGTACATCTCGTCGTGGCTGCGCGGGAACGGCGCCGCCGGCATCTACGGCCTGATGGAGGACGCGGCCACCGCCGAGATCGCCCGCTCGCAGGTCTGGCAGTGGATCCGCCACGGGAAGTTCACGCCCGACCGGGTACAGCGCGCCGAGGACGAGGAGCTGGAGCGCATCCGCAGCGAGATCGGCGACGACGAATGGTTCGAGACCCAGGGCAGGCCGCGCGAGTCGCGGATGCTGTTCGAGCGGGTGGCGCTGGCCAGCGAGTTTCCGGAGTTTCTAACGCTGCCTGCGTATGAGTACTTGTTGGAACACGTCGAGTAGGGAAGTACGGAAGTAAGGAAGTACGGATGTACGGAAGGCCGTTCTCCGTACTCCGTACTCCGTACCTCCGTACTCCCTCACTCCTCCAACGGCAACTCTTCCCCCGCCGGCGCCGGAACCACGTCCTCGTCATCAACCCAATGCAGCCACTTGTCGCACGCGTCCACTCGCCTGCGCGCCTCGCGTAGGCGCATGTAGGCCGGCAGCTCGCGAGTGGTCCCGATCGAGTCCTCGTAGGTGGCCGCCAGGCGCTGTTGCTCCGCCATCGCGGCCTCGAGTTGCCGCTCGGCGCGATCGTGCTCGTCGACAGATGGGCCGAGCCCAGGCTTGGGCAGGGTCTTCATGAAAACCTCCCTCGGACGGGGTCCATCGCCCTTCCCCCTCCAGAAAAGTTAGCGCGTCGGCTTCGCCAGCTCCAAGCCCGCCTGGCGTAACTTGGCCCGCGTGCCGGCCTCCCTCACGCTGGAGAGGTCGAGCAGCCGGATCTCGAAGTCGTTCATGCCGTTCGATCCCACCACGGCGTGGCATGCCACGCCGCTCTGCCGGCAGCGCGTGGCCACCTCGCCGGCGGCCTTGCCGGCAAGCGTCTGGGCGTCGAGACGCCCCTCGCCGGTGACTACGAATTGGGCCGCCCGCATGAGGGCGTCGAAGCCGAGGGTGTCGAGCACGTAGCCCGCGCCCGGCACGAGCCGCGCGCCCCGGTACGCATAGAGACCGCCCGAGAGCCCGCCGGCCGCGCCGGTCATCTTCACGCCACGCGGATCGCGCGGTGCGGCCTCGGCCAGCTTGTCGAGGCGGCGCTCGAGCCGCTTGACCAGCTTCGGGTCGGCGCCCTTCTGCGGACCGAACACCGACGGCGCCTCCTCGAACGGCGTGCGCACGTCGCAGAGGACATCCAGCTTGGGCTTCACCCCGGCCTCGTCGAGCGCCTCGAGCGCACCGGCGCCGCCGTCGGTGGTGGCACTGCCGCCCACGGTCACGAGCACCTCGTTCGCGCCCGCCTCCACCGCGGCCACGATCAACTCGCCGGTGCCGCGCGTGCTTGCCGCCCAGGCGTCACGCTCGTGCTCCTTCACCAGGTTGAGCCCGCTGGCCTGCGCCGTCTCCACCACCGCCCGGCCGTCGGGCAGCACGGCGAACGCCGCCCTCACTGGACGCCCGAGCGGATCGCCGACGGTGACCTTGCGCAGCTCGCCGCCGAGCGTCGCCACCAGCGCGTCCATCGTGCCCTCGCCGCCGTCCCCGATCGGCAACTCCTCGGCCTCGAGGCCGCCCTTGCGCAGCCCGTCCGCCACCGCCCGCGCGACTTCGCGCGCGGAGAAGGTGCCCTTGAAGCTATCGGGGGCGACCACGACCACCACCTGCATAATCACTGGATCGCCGACCAAGCGACAGCCGACCTCTACGCCCTCACCGACGAGCAGGTCTCGTTCCGAGACACGATCCGGCAGATCGCCCGCGACCGCGTGGTGCCGCGCGCCGCTGAGATCGACGAGAAGGCCGAGTACCCGCACGACCTGCGCCAGCTGCTCGCGGAGCAGGACATCCTCGCGCTGCCGTTCGACGAGGAGCACGGCGGCACCGGCACGGGCACGCTGACGCTGAACATCGCGATCGAGGAGCTGTCCAAGGCGTGCGCCTCCACCGCGCTGATGCTGATGGTGCAGGAGCTCGGCTCGCTCCCGATCAAGCTGTTCGGCTCGGAGGAGATGAAGCAGCGCTACCTGCCGAAGCTCGCGAGCGGCGAGTGGACGCCGGCTTTCGCTCTGTCCGAGGTGGAAGCGGGATCCGACCCCGGCGGCATGCGCACGCGCGCGGTCCGCGACGGCGACGAGTGGGTGATCAACGGCGAGAAGAACTGGATCACCAACCTCGGCATCGCCGACTTCTTCGTGGTGTTCGCGGTCACCGACGCGGCGGCCGGCCACTCGCGCGGCATCTCCGCGTTCGTGGTGGAGTCGGACCTGCCCGGCGTCTCGATCGGGAAGCTCGAGCACAAGATGGGCATTCGCGGCTCGCCGACGGGGCAGCCCGCGTTCGCCGACGTGCGCGTGCCCGCTGAGAACCTCATCGGCGAGGAGGGCCAGGGATTCTCGATCGCGATGGCGACCCTCGACCGCTCGCGCCTCGGCGTCGCGGCCCAGGGTCTGGGAATCGCCCAAGGCGCCACCGACTACGCGGCCGCCTACGCGAAGGAGCGCCAGCAGTTCGGCAGGCCGATCGCATCGTTTCAGGCGATCCAGTTCAAGCTCGCCGACATGGAGACGCACTGCGCGGCCGGCCGCGAGCTGCTCTACAAGGCCTGCGCGAAGGTGGACCGCGGCGAGCCCGACATGGGCAAGTACTCGGCGATGGCCAAGCTCTTCTGCTCCGACACGGCCATGGCTGTGACCACCGAGGCCGTGCAGGTCCTGGGCGGCTACGGCTACGTGAAGGAGTACCCGGTCGAGCGCATGATGCGCGACGCGAAGATCACTCAGATCTACGAGGGCACGAACGAGATCCAGCGGCTGGTGATCGCGCGGACGATGACCTGAGGGACAATCCCCCATGTGGGTTCGCCGCCGACTGCTCGCCGTGATCAGCGAGGAGGTCCGCCTCACACGGCGGGCGGTGGAGTCGTCGCAAGAGGAGATCCGCCTCTCACGAGAGAGCCGCGAGGACATGCGCGAGTTCATGCGGGAAACGAGCTTGCGCAACGAGCGTGTCCTCGGCCACCTCATCAACCAGATTCGCGAGGGCCGAGACGAGCAGCGCGCGCAGACGCGAGCGCTGCTCCGCCTCGTCGATCGGATGGATCGTCTCGAGCCTGGCGGTGCCGACGCCTAAGCCGCCGGCCGCCGGCCCCACGCCTGCACGACGCGCGGCATGCTCATGAACGTGTGCTCGTCGTCCACGAGCGCGTAGTAGCGCTCCGCCAGGTGGTTGACCTCCTCGCGAGTCGCGAGCCCCGCCTCGACGGCCGCGTCTGCGATCGCGTCGTGCGTGAGCGCCATCAGCAGCTTCACGTCCGCTTCGCCGCTCACGTCCGGCCGCATGCCGGCGGGCTGCGTGACGCCCACCATCACGTCCTCGCAGCCGGCCCGCGTGAGAAGCTCCGGCAGCCGCCGCCCGATGTCGGGGTCCACACCGCGGGCCTGGGCCGTCGCGTAGTAGAGCTGCTGGGCCTCGCGATAGACCTCGCTGTCGGGATAGCAGAAGGCTCCCTCGTAGTCGATGTCCTCGACCACGCAGATGCCGCCCGGCCACAGCGCGTCCACGAAGCGGCGCGCCACCGCAGCCGGATCTACCAGGTGCGTCAGCACGAAGCGCGCGTAGACCAGGTCGAACCCGCTCGGAAGGCTCCCGTTTGTCACATCGCCGTAGAGGTAGGTCACGTTGTCCACGCCGCAGCGTTCGGCCTCCGCGCGCGCCAGGTCGAGCTTCGTCTCGTCGAGGTCCACGCCGACGACCTTGCCACCGGGCGCCACTCGCCCGGCCAGCTCGACCGTCACGTCGCCGCCGCCGCAGCCGGCGTCCAGACATCGCATGCCGGCGCGGACGCCGACTCGATCGAGCAGTGAGGTGGTCCCCGGGCGCAGGGCGCGGCTCAGCACGCGCAGGCGCTCGCGGCCTTCGGCGCCGCCACGAATGATGTAGGTGGCGGTCATCGGGAATTCCAGTCGCTTCTTCTCACACGCGGCATGTGCGTTCCTCTCCGGTTCTGGGCCTGACCACCACAAGGACGACACGAGCGGCGTGGATATTCCCCGCGCATCGAAATGGAATAACAGGCGCCCTGACGCGCTCTAACCAGAGACGAGGAGCCACCGGCCAAGGGAGATTTCGACAAGTTGTTTCAGTCAGCGTCGCTGGCGGGTAGGGACGAGGAAGTGCAGACGTGGGCCCGCGTTCGCCCGCACCGGCTCGAGCCCTCGGGCCTCGAGCAGCATCGCGGCCGCCTGTTTCGCGCCGCCTACGCGCTTACTCAGTCGAAGGAGGACGCGGAGGACCTCGTGCAAGAGACCTTTGAGCTGGTGCTGCGCCGGCCTCGCTTCCTGCGGCGGAACGATGCCCTCGCCTACCTGCTGCAGGTCCTGCGCAATCGCTGGGCCGCGCAGGTGCAGTTGGCCAGTCGCCGCCGGTCCAGGCCAGCGCCGCCGGAGGACCTCGAGTGGGTGGTGGACGAGCGCGCGGATCCCGACGGAAGCCCCCTCGAGGTCAAGCTGGCCTATGAGGCGATCGCCGAGTTGTCGGAGCCGTTGCGCGACACGATCGTCGCGGTCGACGTCGCCGGCCTCTCCTACCGCGAGGCGGCCCGAGTCCTGCGCACGCGCACCGGAACGATCATGAGCCGCCTCTTCCGCGCTCGCGAGCAGGTGGCCGCGGCGCTGGAGGGACATGACTGATCTGCCACTGGCCGACCGTGATCGGGCGCTGCTCGTCGGCCTCGCCGACGGAACCCTGCGCGGTCGCCGGCGGGCATCGGTCGAGGCGCGCGTGGAGAGCGTCCCCGGCGGACCGGAGCTGGTGCGGCGCCAGCGGCGTGTGGCCGGCGCTCTGCAAGGCGGTCCGACGCCACCCGTCGCCTCGCCACTGAGCGAGGTCGCGCGAGCGCAGCGGCCCATGCCCGCGTTCCGCCCTCGCGTGGCGGCGGTCGCTGCCGCCATCGCGACAGCGCTTGTCGTCATCGCCGTCCTGCTGCCGTCCGGCGGTGCGACCACCGCCGCCGACATCACACCGCTCGGATCCCTTCGCGCCACCGCGCCAGCCCCGCAACCGCTGCCCGGGGTCGAGTCGCGACTGGCCGCGAGCTTCGAAGGCGTGACCTACCCAAACTGGAGTCACGAGTTCGGCTGGCATGCCACCGGCGCCCGCAGCGACGTGGTGGATGGCCGAGCCACGCACACGGTCTACTACCAGCACACCATGCACCGCATCGGCTACACGGTCGTCTCGGGCAAGCCGCTAGCCGTGCCCGATGACGTAGAGCGCATCAACATCGGCGGCGTCGAGATCGCGCTCCTCCGGGACCGCGACGCCGCCGTGTTCGTGCGCGACGGGCACACCTGCGTGCTGTCGGGCCACGTCATGCACCGCTCGACCCTGATCAAGCTTGCCGCCTGGAAGGGCGGCGGCCGGCTGAGCTTCTAGGTGTCCCAGCGAAAGCCGAGCTCGGCCGGTCGCGGCTCGAGCGGGCTCGAGGGCAGGCCGGGCTCGGGGTTGGGCAGGTTGTACCCGCTCGGCGCCACGTCGTTCGGGGTGTCCGGGTGGAACAGCGAGGCCAGATACTGGAT
>JBKPDA010000324.1:0-6197 GCA_046727635.1 Actinomycetota bacterium
CCGGGTCGCCGCCAGATAGCTCACGAGCAGGTGCGCAGCGGCGCGCGAGTCGGCATCGGCATCCCCGCCGATGCGCTCCGCCTGTCGTGTGGTGAGACGCTCGTCGTGGAGCTCCACCGGCACGTCCACGAGATCCGCCAGACGGGCGGCGAACTCGCGCGTGGCTCGCGCCTGAGCGCCTTCCTCCCCGGACAGCGTGAGCGGCAGGCCAACGACGACCCGGTCCACGTCGCGGTCGTGCACGAGGTCCGCGATCGTGGCGAGCCCTCGACGGGTACCCGGCGCCTCCACCGCCTCGAGCGGGGTCGCGAGCGTGCCTGTGGGATCCGACAGCGCGCACCCGCAGCGCGCCTCGCCGAAGTCGAGCGCGAGGATCCGGCTCATGAAAGGACGCGTTCTATCGCAAGTCGCGCGGCCGCGATCGCCTCGGGCAGCTTCTCCGGATCGCGTCCGCCGGCCTGCGCCATCGAGTCGCGGCCGCCGCCTCCGCCGCCGGTGATCTCCGCCGCGGCGCGCACCACGTCGCCCGCCTTGAGGCCCTTGTCTACCGCCGCGGGCGCGAAGTTCGCCACCAAGTGCACGCGCCCGTCCACCGCGGTGCCGAGCACCACCGCGCTGTCGCCCAGCGACTGCTTCACGCGGTCGGAAAGCTCCAGCAGCGCCTTGGCGTCGGGCGCCTCCACCACCTCCGTGACCACGCGAATGCCGCCGACCTCGCTGGCGTTGCCGGTGAGCGACTCCGCCAGCGCGCGGTCGTCCTGGCGCGGGCGCTGCGCCGCCTCGCGCAGCTGCGCCTGAAGCTTCTCTACCGCGTGGATCACGTCCTGCTCGGGCACGCGCAGCATCGCCGCGAGCTCCTGCAGCTCGCGCGTGCGGCGGCGGAACAGGTCGATGCCGCCGGGTCCCGTCACCGCCTCCACGCGCCGCACGTTGGAGGCGCTCGAGGTCTCGCTGGTCAGGTCGAAGAGCCCGATCTCGGCGGTGGTGCGCACGTGCGTGCCGCCGCACAGCTCGCGGGACACGCCCTCGATGTCCACCATGCGCACGATGTCGCCGTACTTCTCGCCGAACAGCGCCATCGCGCCCAGGCGCTGCGCCTCGTCGCGCGTGGTCTGCACCGCGCGCACCGGATGGCTCTCGACGATCCAGGCGTTCACGCGCTCCTCCACCGCTGCGATCTGCTCGGGCGTGAGCCGCTCGCCATGAGTGAAGTCGAAGCGCAGCTTGTCCGGGCCCACGTACGAGCCGGCCTGGCGGACGTGCGTGCCCAGCTCGGCGCGCAGCGCCGCGTGCAGCAGGTGGGTGGCCGTGTGATTCGCCATCGTCGCGAGTCGCGTCTCGCGGTCGACGATCGCCTTCGCGGCCTCCCCCACGCCCAGCTCGCCGTCAGTCAGCGCCAGCGACACGGCCTGGTCGTCTCCCAGGCGGTACACCCCTTCCACCTGCGCGCGCCCGGACGGCGTCTCCACCACGCCGGTGTCCGACACCTGGCCGCCGCCCTCCGGGTAGAACGGGCTCTCGGGAAGCTTCGCCAGGAAGCGCCCGTTCTGGCGCTCGAGCGCGCCGATCGTGGTCTCCCACTCCGTGGCCTCGTAGCCCACGAAGCGGCTCTGGAAACCCGCCGAGCGCGCGAACTCGATCACGTGCTCGTGGCCCTCCCCCGCAGCGCGCCGCCCACCGGCGCGCGCCACCTGCCGTGCGCGGTCCATCAGCTCGGCGAAGCCCTCGTCGTCCACCGACAGGCCCTCCTCGGCGAGCAGCTCCTTCGTCAGCTCGTAGGGGAAGCCGTAGGTGTCGTGCAGCTTGAACGCGTCCTCCGCCGAGATCCAAGAGGTCTCGTCACGCTTCGCCCGGTCGATCACCTCGTCGAGCAGCCGCTGGCCCTGGACCAGGGTGCGGCCGAAGTTCTCCTCCTCCGCCGACGCCCACTTGAGGATCGTCTCGCGCTCCTCGATCAGCTCGGGGTAGGCGTCGCCCATGATCTCCATCACCTGCTCGCAGAGCCGCGGCAGGAAGTGGCCCTCGATCTCCAGCACGCGACCCTGCTGGATCGCGCGACGCATGATGCGGCGAAGCACGTAGCCGCGGTCCTCGTTGGAGGGCACCACGCCGTCGGCCAGCAGGAAGGTCATCCCGCGGCCGTGGTCGGCGAGGATCCGCAGCGCCCGCGTGGTGGGCTGGTCCTGGCCGTACTTGCGTCCCGACAGCTCCTCGCCGAGCCGGATCAGCGGCAGGAAGTGGTCGGTCTCGTAGACCGACGGCACGTCCTGCAGGATCGCCGCCATGCGGTCGAGCCCCATGCCGGTGTCGATGTTCTGCTTCGGCAGCTCGGTGAGCGAGCCGTCCTCGTGCAGCTCGTTCTGCATGAACACCAGGTTCCAGAACTCGAGGAAGCGCTCGGTGTCGTCGCCCGGCCGGTCGGTCTCGGCGCCGAAGTCGAGCCCGCGGTCGAGATAGAGCTCCGAGCAGGGGCCGCAGGGGCCGGTCGGCCCGAGCTGCCAGAAGTTGTCCTCGCGGCCCAGCAGGACGATCCGGTCGTCGGGCATACCCACCGAGCGCCAGCACTCGATCGCCTCATCGTCGGGACCCAGTCCCAGCTCCTCATCCCCGCCGAACACGGTCACCCAGACCTGCTCCGGCGCGAAGCCGAACCCCTGGGTCGAGAGCTCGAAGGCGTACTCCACGGCGCCCTGCTTGAAGTAGTCGCCAAACGAGAAGTTGCCGAGCATCTCGAAGAAGGTGAGGTGCCGCGCGGTCATGCCCACGTTCTCGATGTCGGTGGTGCGGAACACCTTCTGGCACGAGGTGAGCCGTGGGTGCGGCGGCGGCTCCTCGCCGAGGAAGTAGGGCTTGAACGGCTGCATGCCGGCGGTGGTGAGCAGCACCGACGGGTCGTAGCTGGCAGGTACCAGCGGAGCCGACCGCATTCGGCGGTGGTCTCGCTGCTCGAAGAAGGAGAGGAAGGTCTCCCGGATCTCGGCGGCCTTCACGGTTGGTCAGTGTAGATGTCTGACCATTGCATTCAGCGCGCAAGAAGCGCGCAGTCCGCGTTGGAGGTTCCGTGGACGGATGTTGTGCAATCGCCGCGCGTTTCTCACCCGCGCGTGTGCAAACACCGACTACTCCCCCAATGGACTCGGTCGAAAGACTGGTCGGCGACCTTCGCGCGCGCCAACCGCGCCGAATGGAGCCACGCGAACGGACCATCGTCTGGGCCAGTGCGGCCGCGTACGTCCTGGTCGCCGGCACCCTCGCGGTGCTGCTGCCCTGGAACCAAAAGCCTGCGCTGTGGGTGGTGTTCATGCTCGTCGCGATGTTCGTCGCGATCGACCGCGTGCACTTCGAGATCGGCAGCATCACCGCCATCGCGGGACCGCTTGCGCTCGTGCCCATGCTTTTCCTGCTGCCGCTCCCGCTCGTACCGCTGCTGGCGCCGCTCAGCTACTTCATGGCGACCCTGCCCGACTACATCCAGCGCAAGAAGCACTTCGACCGCTGGGTGTACTCGTTGTCGGACGCCTGGTTCACGATCGGTCCGGTGGTGGTCCTGGCCCTGCTGGCCGACGGGCGCCCGCGCGTCGCGTTGGCGTGGGTCTACGTGCTGGCCTTCCTCGCCCAGATCGTCACCGACGAGATCCCCCACGCCATCCGCGAGCGCTTCGCCCGCGGGGTGAGCCTGCGACAGAACCTGGTGGCCACGCTCTGGATCAACCGCGTGGACGCCGTGCTCTGGTCGATCGCCGTGATGATCGGGATCGTCGCCTACGACCACCCCGCCGCCGTGCTCACCGCCGTTCCGCTGGTGTGGCTGCTCGGCACCTTCGCCCAGGAGCGCAAGGAGCGCTACAGCGCCGCGCTCGAGCTGAACCGCGCGTACCGCGGCACCGTGATGCTGCTCTCCGACGTGGTCGAGGCCGACGACAACTACACCGCGGATCACTGCCGCGGCGTCGTGACCCTCGTGAACGCCGTCGCCGACGAGCTCGAGATCGAGTCGGAGGCGCGCCAGGAGCTCGAGTTCGTGGCGCTCCTGCACGACGTCGGCAAGATCGTGATCCCGAAGGAGATCCTCAACAAGCCGGGCGCGCTCAGCGACGACGAGTTCGAGCTGATGAAGACGCACACGATCGAGGGCCAGGTGCTGCTCGACCGCGTGGGCGGACTGCTGGGCCGCGTCGGCGCGATCGTGCGCTCGTGCCACGAGCGCTGGGACGGCAACGGCTATCCGGACGGGCTGGCCGGCTACGAGATCCCGCTCCCCGCCCGCATCGTCTTCGCCTGCGACGCCTACAACGCCATGACCACCGACCGTCCGTACCGGGCTGCCATGAGCCAGGAGACGGCGGTCGAAGAGCTCTGGGCCAACGCGGGCTCGCAGTTCGACCCGCGCATCGTGGCCGCGCTGGCCACGGTGATCAAGCGCGGCGGCACTCCGATCGAGCCGTCCCCCGCGCACGCCGTGCGCGCGGTGCTGGCCGCTGCGCCGCCCGAGCTACCGGCCCAGCTCCGGGCTGCTAAGGGCTAGCGGCTCCTCCACCGGCCGAGGCGCGCCGAGCGGCTGCTCCTCGACGGCCGACTCCTCGGGCAGCTGCTGCTGCTGAGAGCGGAGCGACCGCCACGCCACGAAGGCCACCACCGCCGAGCCGGCGCCCGCCAGGGCGAATAGCGGCCGCGGGCTCACCACGGCGAGGATCGCGCCGGTGAACACGAACGACGCGGCGAACGCGGCGCCGTCCGAGGCCGCCTGCATGCCGAACACCCGCCCGAGCAGGCTGTCGTCCACCACCCGCTGCAGGATCAGCCGCTGGTAGACGATCACCATGCCGTTGCCGATGCCGCCGAAGCCGAAGGCGATCACCACGCCGGCCAGCACCGGCGACGCGCTGGCGCCCAGCAGGCCCACCGCGAAAAGCGCCACACCGGCCAGGTAGCGGCGCTCTAGCTTCGGCAACCCGCCCCCGGACTTGCCCACGAACGATCCCGCGGCGATGCCGATGCTCGACACCGTGACCAGGATCGCGTAGCCCACGTGCCCGCCGTGCAGCTTGTTCACGAGGATCAGCTCGGACACGTTGATGATCCCGGCCGTGAAGATCATCGCGCTCGTGCAGAAGATCACCGTGCGCACCGCGGGTATCCGCATGACCACGCCGATACCGTCGCGCGCCTCGTGCAGGAGCGACGCGCGGTCCATTGGCCGCGCGTCCTCCGGCACCTCGTGCCCGCCGAAGCTGAGCGTGCTGAGGAGGAGCGCGGAGATCCCGAACGTGATCCCGTTGACGGCGAGCAGCGGAGCGGGCCCGGCGAACAGCAGCACGCCGGCGGCGATGGCGGGACCCAAGGTGTAGCCCACCTCGGTGAGGGCGCCGTACAGCGCGGTGGCCGCCGGCAGGCGGGTGCGGTCCACCAGGCTCGGCAGGCCGGCCATGATCGCCGGCTTGAACAGCGCCGTGCCGGTGCCGCCGAGCACGGCGAACGCCACCGTGGGCGCGAATCCGTGCACTAACGCGATGCCGATGAAGGCGATCGCGCGAATGGCGTCCGCCACAACGGCGCAGCGCTTGCGGGACCAGCGGTCGGCTGCGGTGCCGAACAGCGGCGAGAGCAGCATCGGCGGCACGTAGTCGGCCAACAGCACCAGCGCGATCGCCCACGCCGAGTGGAGGCGCTGGTAGGCGATCAGCAGCAGGCCGACATAGGCCGCGCCGGTCCCGAGCGCCGACTGCCCGTAGGCAACAAAGAAGCGCCTCGCTTGTGGCTCGGCGCGCCAAAGCCGGATGACCGACCCCATCACTCAGCTACGGTAGCTCACCTGCTCGGACGTCACTACCAAAAGAAGAAGGACCGCATAAAGCGGTCCTTCATTCCGTTTCCTCTGGCTGATGATCAGCCGCCGCGTCCGTTCATGGAGGGCTCCTTGTAGTAACTGGGGTACCCGAGTCGAGCGCACGGGTTTGAGGCGCCAAACCTGTGCAGCGCCACACTCTCATGACTCTCGCCCGCTGTCAAGACGCCAAATTTCATTGCACGAACTCGTGCAAAGGTCGTGCATATGGAGGAAAAACGAAGGGCCTCGTCGAAACGAGGCCCTTCGCGCTGCTGCTGCCGCCTGTCTTCAGCCGGCTACTTCAGTGAGATGAACGACAGGTCCCAGGACGCGTTCTCCTGGTTCAGGACCGGGTTCACGTTCTTGGACC